>NZ_JANMSQ010000257.1:0-4892 GCF_031389465.1 Pseudolysinimonas sp. | reverse complement strand
CGACGGTTCCGACACCACCCGAGTCAGCAACCAGCAGCTGTTCCTGTCGTCGCTCATCCGCAAGGTCAAGTCGGGCGACACTCTCGGCAACCCGCTGACGGTATACGCGATGGCGCAGGCGGTGGCGGGCAACATGCAGCTCAGCACCTCCCTCAACTCGCTCGACGCGATGGCAGCCATGGCGTTTGCGTTGAAGGACGTCCCGCTCGCCAACATCGCCTTCGTCAGCTACCCGGCGGGGGCTACGACGATGGGCGGAGTCGGCGGTATGGCGCCCCGGAGGGCAGAGGCGCAGATCCTGATGGATGCCATCGCCGCCGACGCGCAGATCGTCGTCACCGGCGACCCCGGCGGCGGTGCTCAAGCGGGTGAGGATGTCGTGGAGACCGCGAAGCCGGGACCCGGAAAGTCCCCGGCGCCCTCAGCCAGCCCCGACGAGACCGCAGTCGTGGAACTGCCGCCGTCGATCAATGGGCAACCCGCGTCAGAGCAGACTTGCACGATTGGGAACAACTACTAGCGGCATCTCGTTTCGTGAGAGTAGGGCGGACGGGACTTGAACCCGTGACCGACGGATTATGAGTCCGCTGCTCTAACCAGCTGAGCTACCGCCCCGCGCCGCTTTCGATCGCTTCGCGACAGGAACCGGCTCGGTGACCGGGTCGGCCACCGTTTCACCACGGTACAGCGCCTCGAAGGTGTCGACGGTGGCTTGCAGGTCGTGTTTCGCGACGATGCGCTGCGACGCCTTCTTCATGGCGGTGTACTCGTCGGGCGCCGCGGTCAGCACCGAGGTGATGTGGGCGGCGAAGGCGGGGATGTCGCCGGGCTCGTAGAGGTAGCCGTTTTCGCCCGGGTGTACGAGGTGCGGCAACGCCATGGCATCCGCTGCCACGACGGGCAGAGCCGATGCCATCGCCTCCATCGCGGCGATGCACTGCAGTTCGGCACGTGACGGCATCGCGAACACGGCACCGTTGGTGAGGATGTCGCGCAGCTGCTCGTCGGATGCCTTGCCGTGGAAGATCACGCGGTCGGCGATTCCCAGGTCACGAGACATCCGCTCGAGGCGGTGCAAGTCCTCTCCGTGACCGACGATGTCGAGTTTCGCGTCGAGGCCGGTGTCGAGCAGAGCGAAAGCTTGCAGCAGTTCGTGGATGCACTTCTCTTCGTCGAGGCGGCCGACGAAGACGATGCGGTTCTCGGTGCGCGGCTTGAAACTCGGCACGTAGTTGGCGGTGTCGATACCGTTCGAGATCGAGTGAACGTCGGTCAGTCCCGTCATCTTCTCGAAGTAGTCGCTCGACCGCTTCGTCGGGGTGGTGACGACGTCGGCTTGCGCGTAGACACCGGCGGCCGCCTTCCACTGCGAGCGGATCAACCAGCGCAGCGCCGGAGGCGGCAGGATCGTGACGTGCTGGGCGATGTTCTCGGCCATCGTGTGGTTGGTGCCGACGAGGCGGATGCCCGCAGCCTTCGCCGCCGGCGCGAGGCCGGTGCCCATGATGATGTGCGACTGAAAGTGCACGACATCCGGCTTCACCTCGGCCATCAGCCGACGCGCGTTCGCCTTGATCCGCCAGGGCAGAGCGAACCGTACCCACGGATGCGGCCACCAAGGCCAGCTCTTGAGCCGGTGCACCATCAGCTCGACCCCGTCGTGCACCTCGATGCGGGAACCGTGGTGACGGTCGGGCGCGGGCGCGACGATGTGTACCTCATGGCCGCGCTGGGTCAACACGACGGCGAGCCGCTTGGCGAATGAGGCGGAGCCGTTGATATCGGGGGCGAAGGTGTCCCCGCCGATCATGATTCGCACTCGCATGAGGCTACCGGAGCGAGGGGACCTATCGATGCGTCTGCGGGTGGTGCTTCGCGAGTTGGTAGACCCCGTAGACGGCAACCGATGCGGCGAGCGCCCACACCGGGATCACCCACAGCGGGGCGTGCGCGGCTTCACCGAGCACCGCGATGCCGATCGCGACCGCAAGGAGTGGATCGACGACAGTCAGACCGGCGATCACCAGGTCGGGTGAGCCGAGCGAATACGCGGTCTGCACGAAGTAGGCGCCGAGCGCTGCAGCGATCAGCAGGGCCACGACGCAGGCGATGGTGAGCCACTCGAATTCGCCGCCGACGATTCCGGCCATCAGGTTGCCGACCCGATTGATGACGACTTTGGCGAGGGTCGCGACGAAGCCATAGAGCACACCGGCCGCGACGATGTAGAACAGTGCGCCGGCCCGCTTTCGGGCGAACGCGAAGGTGAGCGCGAGCATCAGGATGACCCCGCCGAGAATGCTCAGCACGATCACCAGCTGGGTTTCGCCGATGACCTGTTCCTCGGCGACGAAGGTGGCTACCGTGACGAACAGGGCGATGCCGCCGACGCAGAGCGCGATCGCGCGCAGCACCGGGCCTTCGATCTTCGTCTTGGTGACCCGAGCATTGACGATGGCCGTGATGACGAGCGCAACGGCCCCGATCGGCTGCACGACGATGAGCGGCGCGAATCCGAGACTCGTCAGCTGGAACAGGATCGCCAGCCCGAGCAGCACCGTGCCGATGACCCACGACGGCCGGGCCAGCAGGCGCAGCAGCTGTCCCACGCTCAAGCCCGCTTTGTTGCCCGACCCGTGGCGTTCTTCGACGACCTCTACCCCGCGGTGCTGGAACTGCGCCCCGAGCGACAGAAAGACCGCACCGACGAGCGCGATGAGGATGCCGACGACGGGGATGTTGCCGATGATGCTCTGGGCATCAACGTCGCCGATCTCAATCACCCCAAAAATCTAGCGGTCCTGGCTGGATATCCTGGCCGAATGGCCGTCCGACCCATCCGCATCACGGGCGATCCCGCGCTGCACACGCCCGCTTCCCCTGTCTCTGCCATCGACGACGCCGTACTTGAGCTGGTGCGCGACATGGAGGAAACGATGGCCGCCGCTCCCGGGGTCGGCCTCGCGGCACCGCAGGTGGGGGTCGGGCTACGGATCTTCATCTGGTCGTGGATCGACGACGATGGTGTGCGACACCGCGGTACGGCGATCAACCCCCAGCTGCTCATGGCGCCGCTGCCGCTCGGCGACCTCGACGACGATGAGGAGTCGGAGGGCTGCCTGTCGATCCCGGGCGAGCGGTTTGCGCTACGCCGCTCGCCCGAAGCGCTGCTCACCGCGACCGACCTCGACGGGAACGGCTTCGAGGCACGCGCCACCGGCTGGCTGGCCCGCATCTTCCAGCACGAGTTCGACCACCTCGACGGCGTGCTCTACGCGGACCGGTTGATCCACCCGCACGACAAAGGGATGGCGAAAGCGATCCGCAAGAAGAGCTGGGGCTCGCCGGGCCAGTCCTGGCTACCCGGCGTCGACCACCTGGAGGGTTAGCTACCTCACATCACGGGGCCACCGCCAGTCGGCGACCTCCGGGATGTCTTCGCCGAACTCGCGGGTGTAGTCGCGGGCGCGGGTGCGGGCATCCTCGAGATCCTGGCGGAGCTCGGGGTTCGCTGCGGCGAGGCCGGGCACGCGGTCGAGAACGTCGATCGCCAGCTTGTATCGGTCGAGATCGTTGAGCATGACCATGTCGAACGGCGTGGTCGTCGTGCCCCGTTCCTGAAAGCCGTGAACGTGCAAATGGTCGTGGCCGGCGCGCCGGTAAGTGAGCCGGTGAATGAGTGCCGGGTAGCCGTGGAACGCGAAGATCACCGGCTTGTCGGTCGTGAAGATCGCGTCGTACTCGTGGTCCGTCAGGCCGTGAGGATGCTGCCCTTCCGACTGCAGGCGCATCAGGTCGACGACGTTCACGACGCGCACCGCAAGCGTCGGCACCCGCTCCCGCAGGATCGCGGCCGCGGCCAACACCTCGAGCGTCGGAACGTCCCCGGCGGCGGCGAGCACGACATCCGGTTCCTGACCCTCGACCTCGGTACCCGCCCAGGGCAGGATGCCGAGACCGCGAGTGCAGTGTTCGATCGCCTCGTCCATGGTGAGCCACTGCGGCTCCGGCTGCTTACCCGCGACGACGACGTTGACGTAGTCGACCGAGCGCAGACAGTGGTCGTAGGTCGAGAGCAAGGTGTTGGCGTCAAACGGCAGGTAGACCCGCACGACCTCGGCGCGCTTGTTCACGACGACGTCGAGAAAGCCCGGATCCTGGTGACTGAAGCCGTTGTGATCCTGACGCCAGACGTGGCTGGACAGCAGATAGTTGAGGCTCGCGATCGGCTTACGCCACGGGATGCGACGACACGCTTCGAGCCACTTGGCATGCTGGTTGAACATCGAGTCGACGATGTGCACGAACGCCTCGTAGGTGTTGAAGAGCCCGTGCCGACCACTCAGCAGGTACCCCTCGAGCCAGCCCTGACACTGGTGCTCGCTCAGCACTTCCATGACGCGACCGGTGGGGGCGAGGTTCAGGTCGACGCTCTCGATCTGCGCGTTCCACTGCTTGGCCGTCGACTCGTAGATGGCCGGGGCGAGGCGGTTCGAGGCGGTCTCGTCGGGCCCGAAGATGCGAAAGTCGGCGGGATTCTGTCGGATGACGTCGGCGAGCCAGTGGCCCAACACCGCTGTCGACTCGAGCTGGAGCGCACCGCGCGCCGCGGAATCGACCTCGACCGCGGTCTCGCGGAAGTCGGGAAGGTTCAGGTCGCGCCGCAGCCCGCCGTTCGCGACCGGGTTGGCACTCATCCGCAGGTCGCCCGCTGGGGCGAGCGCCACGACCTCGGGCCGCGGGGCACCGGCCGCGTCGAACTGCTCCTCGGGCCGGTAGGACCGCATCCAGTCGTCGAGTATCTGCAGGTGCGCCTCGGTGTCTCGCGCGCTCGCCAGCGGAACCTGATGCGCACGCCAGGTGTTCTCGACCGGCACGCCGTCGATCTCGGC
>NZ_JANMSQ010000211.1:0-1561 GCF_031389465.1 Pseudolysinimonas sp. | reverse complement strand
AGTCGGCGCCCGCGCCCAGCCGCACCCCGGCATCCAGCAGGGCGCGTACGGCGGTGAGGCCGCGCGGGGTGGCGACCGCGTGCTCCCAGCCCTGCAGGTAGAGGTTGGTGATCGGCAGGGTGATGATGCCGATGTCGCTCGCGAGCACGGCATCCACCACCTCGGCGAGTTCGCCGGGCTCGAGAGTTCCCAGCCGCACGCAATGGCCCGCCGAGACGGAAACATCCCAGTCCCTGACGATCCGGGCGAACTCGAGGATCGTCAGCTCACCGTCGAGTGCCTCGTCGGTGTGCAAGTCGGCGCCGACTCCGCGGCTTTCCGCGATCGCGAGCAGGCGCCGTACCTCGCCGAGCGGGTCCGATGCGAGGTGCGGCGCACCGCCGACGAGGTCGAGGCCGAGGTCGAGGGCCTCCTCGATCACCGCGTCGGGAACGAGGTCGGTGCACAGGGTGACGAGTTCGAGGTCGAGCAGGTCGCGTAGCTCGTCGCGCACCTGAAGCAGCGCCCGCGCGCCGCGCAGCGGGTCGGGTCCCGGCAGGAGGTCGACGTGGCAGCGGATGGCGGTGGTGCCGTTGCGCAGCATCGCGAGGGCCTGGGCGCGGGCGCGGTCGGCGATCGACTCCACCGTCATCGCATCCGAGAACGCGTGCCACGACTCGATCGCCTTCACCAGGTCACCCATCGGCGGGGCGATGAGGTCCCACGACCGTGCCTTGTCGAGGTGGGCGTGGGGTTCGGCGGGAGCCGGAAGCAGCACGAAGCCGGTGAGGTCGAGTTCGTCGGCCGCTTCGGTGGTCGAGTAGTCCCGCGCAGCGGGGCGTGTCGAGACCACGAGCCCGCCGGCCAGTTCGACGTCGACGACCGACCCGTCCGCGAGCGTGGCATTCCTCAGGACCCTCAGGGGGCGAGGCAGCGAGCTCAAACGTGACTCCGGCGGGTAATCGAAGGGGAAGCTACGCAGCGCCGGGCAGCCAGGGGAATGTTGATGCGCTCAACACTGGTGACGCTACGGAGGTTGCGTTTCCGGCGTGTATCGCGACCGTTTCCGCGTATTAATTCCTTGTTCCCGGTTCGTTCCTCGCCGCGAGACGGGTGATACTCGGTGGCGTGCCCGTAAGCGTCGATGTCGAGCCGGACGTGCAGGCCGAGCGCATCGGAGCCCGCATCCGGCGACTCCGGCACGCGCGGGGGTTGACGCTCGTGCAGCTGGCCGAGAGTGCCGAACTCTCGCATCCCTTCCTCAGTCAGCTCGAACGCGGGCTCGCGCGGCCGAGCATCGGGTCGCTCGAGAAGATCGCCCGCGCCCTCGGGTCGAGCCAGCTCGAGTTGCTCGCTGACGAACTCGACCTCGACCAGTCGCCAGTCGCGCTGGTGCGTGCCGATGCCGGGGCTACCGGGCACTACGGCGAAGGCGAGGCACGGATGCTCGTCACCGGTCGGCGGCGTTTCCACCCGATGGAGGTGGTGGGCGCCAACCCGGAGGTCGGCGACTTCTTTTCTCACGCCGAAGACGAGTTCGTACACGTCACCGCAGGACGGGTCGAGATCGATCTCGGCCCGC
>NZ_JANMSQ010000192.1:0-2181 GCF_031389465.1 Pseudolysinimonas sp. | reverse complement strand
GAGAAGGCCCAGGCGTAGAACAGGCCGATCAGCATCCCGAAGAAGCCGACGACCAGCAGGATGACGGTGAGCACCATGTCCCAGGTGCGGCGTCGCTTGACGGGCGGAAGCGGCGCGCCGTAGCCCGGAGTGCCGTAGGCGGGAGCTGCCGTGTAGTCCGGCATCCGCTCGCCGTACGCCGGCGGCGGGAGCGGGTTGCTCGGGGCCGGGGCTGCCGCGGTCTCACCGTAGGTGAACGACGGGGCTTTCGGCACCTCGGGAGTCGCGTCGGACGCTGAGTTCGGCTCGGACATGCGCCCACCCTACCGATCCCTAAGCTGAACAACAGCAATCACAGGAGAGACAAAACTCATGGCACAACGCGTCGTCCTCGCCTACTCGGGCGGACTCGACACCTCGGTCGGAATCGGCTGGCTCAAGGATGCGACCGGCAAGGAGGTCGTGGCTCTCGCCGTCGACGTCGGCCAAGGCGGCGAGGACATGGATGACATTCGTCAGCGCGCTCTCGACTGCGGCGCCGTCGAGTCGGTCGTCGTCGACGCGAAGGACCAGTTCGCGAACGACTTCCTGATGCCCGCCCTCAAGGCGAACGCGATGTACCAGAAGCGCTACCCGCTGGTCTCGGCGCTCAGCCGGCCCGTGATCGCTCAGCACCTCGCCCGGGTCGCGAAGGAGCTGGGAGCCGACACCGTCGCCCACGGCTGCACCGGCAAGGGCAATGACCAGGTGCGCTTCGAGGCCGCAGTCGCCGCTCTCGCCCCCGACCTGACGAGCATCGCGCCGGTACGCGACCTCGCCCTCACCCGCGACAAGGCGATCGTCTACGCGGAGGAGCACAACCTGCCGATCCAGCAGTCGAAGAAGAACCCGTACTCGATCGACAAGAACGTGTGGGGTCGTGCCGTCGAGACCGGGTTCCTCGAGGACCCGTGGAACGCGCCGATCGAAGACCTCTACGAGTACACCCTCGACCCCAGTGCCGATGGCCCCGCTGACGAGGTGACCATCACTTTCGCCCAGGGCATCCCGGTCGCGATCGACGGCAATCCGGTCACCCCGCTGCAGGCGGTGCAGCAGATGAACGCGATCGCCGGGCGGCACGGGGTCGGCCGCATCGACATCGTCGAAGACCGGCTGGTCGGCATCAAGAGCCGCGAGGTTTACGAAGCCCCGGGCGCACTCGCCCTCATCGCCGCACACGAAGAGCTCGAGAACCTCACCCTCGAGCGCGACGTCAATCGCTACAAGCGCAAGATGGAGGCCGACTGGGCTGAGCTGGTCTACGAGGGTCTCTGGTTCTCGGGTCTCAAGCGCAGCATGGATGCCTTCATCGACGACACCCAGAAGTACGTTTCGGGCGAGATTCGGTTGACGCTCCAGGGCGGCCGCGCCGTCGTCACCGGCCGCAAGAGCGAGCAGTCGCTCTACGACTTCTCGCTCGCGACCTACGACACCGGTGACACCTTCGATCAGTCGCTCGCGAAGGGCTTCATCGAGATCTGGTCGCTGCCGTCGAAGATCTCTGCTCGCCGGGACCTGTCATGACTCGGTGGTCGAGTAGCGGGCGCAGCCCGCGTGTCGAGACCCGCGCCTGATGGCACAGCTCTGGGGCGCGCGCTTCGAAGGGGGACCTGCCCCGGAGCTCGCCGCGCTGAGCCGTTCGACGCATTTCGACTGGGTCCTCGCGCTCTACGACATCGCCGGGTCGCACGCGCACGCAAAGGCCCTTGCGGCGGCGGGTCACCTGACGGCGGTGGAGGAAGCCGCGATGCACGACGGGCTCGACGAGCTCGCCCGCCGGCTGGAGAGCGGCGAGTTGGTCGCGACCGATGACGACGAAGACGTACACGGTGCCCTCGAGGCGGCACTGGTGTCGGTCGTCGGTCCCGAGCTCGGCGGCAAGTTGCGCGCCGGACGCAGCCGCAACGACCAGATCGCCACGCTCATCCGCATGTTCCTGCTCGACCACTCGGAGACGATCGCCCGCCACCTGGTGCGGCTGATCGACGCGATTGCAGCGCAAGCGTCCGCGCATCCGGATGCTGCCATGCCGGGCCGCACGCACCTGCAGCACGCCCAGCCGATCCTGCTCGCCCACCACCTGCTCGCCCACGCCTGGCCTCTGGTGCGCGACCTGGAGCGGCTGCGGGACTGGCGGGTGCGGGCGCAGGCCTCGCCGTA
>NZ_JANMSQ010000162.1:0-6937 GCF_031389465.1 Pseudolysinimonas sp. | reverse complement strand
CCGAGCAGCCCGTCCCTTCTCGGCGGCATCCTGGGCTTCGGGAGCTCGGGCTGACTGGACGGTGCGCGGCTAGGCTGGAGTCTCGTGGGACGCATCTCGAAGCGCATTGGGTCCATCGCCGAATCGGCAACCCTCAAGGTCGACGCCAAGGCCAAGGCACTCAAGGCGGCCGGTCGGCCGGTGGTGAGCTTTGCCGCCGGTGAGCCCGACTTCCCAACTCCGGCACACATCGTCGACGCGGCCGTCGAGGCCGCGCGTGATCCGAAGAATCACCGGTACACGCCTGCTGCAGGCCTGCCCTAGGTGCGCGAGGCGATCGCTGCCAAGACCCTCCGCGACAGCGGGCTCGAGGTATCGCCGTCGCAGGTCATCGTGACGAACGGCGGCAAGCAGGCCGTCTATCAGGCGTTCGCCACCCTGCTCGACCCGGGCGACGAGGTTCTCGTCCCGACTCCGTACTGGACGACCTATCCGGAGGCGATCAAGCTCGCGGGCGGGGTTCAGGTGGATGTTTTCGCCGGTGCCGACCAGGGCTACCTGGTGACGGTCGAGCAACTTGAGGCCGCGCGCACGCCCCGTTCAAAAGTGCTGCTCTTCGTATCGCCGTCGAACCCGACGGGCGCCGTGTACTCCCCCGAACAGGTCGCCGCGATCGGTGCGTGGGCCGAGGAGCACGGCCTGTGGGTGATCAGCGACGAGATCTACCAGAACCTGACCTACGACCCTTCGACAGGCTCAGGACAAGCGGCATCCCGCCGGGCCGTATCGATCGTCGAGGCCACCCCGGAGCTTGCCGACCGCACGATCCTCGTCAACGGCGTCGCGAAAACCTACGCGATGACCGGGTGGCGACTCGGCTGGATGGTCGGCCCGACCGACGCAATCGCCGCGGCGGCGAACCTCCAGTCGCACCTGTCGAGCAACGTGTCGAACATCTCGCAGCGTGCCGCACTCGCGGCGCTCACCGGGCCGCAAGAGAGCGTCGAGCAGATGCGCCTCGCGTTCGACCGGCGCCGCAACCTGATCGTCGACGGGCTCAACGCCATCCCGGGAATCGTCTGCCCGCTGCCCGAGGGCGCGTTCTACGTCTACCCGGATGTCACCGGGCTGCTGAATCGAGAGTGGGGCGGGGTCACCCCGGCGTCGTCGCTGGAACTTGCCGACCTCATCCTCGAGCAGGCGGAGGTCGCGGCGGTCCCCGGCGAGGCGTTCGGCCCGAGCGGCTACCTGCGCTTCTCGTACGCGCTCGGCGACGACGACATCGTCGAGGGCGTCAGCCGTCTGCAGAAGTTGTTCGGCTGACCCCGTTGGTAGGGCCGAGCGCCGTTCGCGCCGTCGAGACGCTGGGCGAGCGCCACGCCGCGGCGGCCGCTGACTAGGGTGAGGCCGTGGCCCTCCGCTTCGAAGAACTCGACTTTCAGCAGACGCCGATGGGCGACCTATTCCTGCGCCGCCGGGTCGAGCCGACCCTCGGGGTCGACGTCTACGAGGTGAAGCTGGGCGACGAGTACCTGATGTCGAGCCTCTTCACCGAAGCCGAAGAGCAGCTCGCGCACCTCGGGCTCGCCGCTGCGTCGGGCGAGAACCTGAGCGTGCTCGTCGGTGGACTCGGGCTCGGCTACACCGCAATCGCGGCGCTCGAGCATCCGTCGGTGGGGTCTCTCGTGGTGGTGGACGCCCTCCCTGCGGTGATCGATTGGCACGAACGCGGGTTGCTACCCGTCTCTGCGCAGCTCACCGGTGACCCTCGCACCACCCTCGTGCTCGACGACTTCTTCGACCTGATGCGACGCGACCGCGCCGACGACGCCCCCCGGTACGACGCGATCCTGCTGGATGTCGACCACTCCCCGCGACACAGCCTCGCGCCCGGCCACGCCGACCTCTACACCCCCGACGGGCTGCGTCACCTCGCCCGACACCTGCGGGATGACGGCGTGTTCGCCCTCTGGTCAGACGACCCGCCCGACGCCGACTTCATGGCCGACCTCGACGCGGTGTTCTCTTCGACCGCGGCACACGTCGTCGCGTTCGCCAACCCACTCACCGGCGGAACCTCGACGAACACCGTCTACGTCGCCCGCTAGTACTGCGACGGCACCGACAACACGGCCATCGTGCAGCGGGAGATGCAGACCAGCTTGCCGTCGCCGCCCGTGATGCGGATCTCCCAGACCTGGGTCGTGCGGCCGAGGGCGATAGGGCGGGCCTCGCCACGCACCCAGCCCGACGCGACGGGGCGCACGTGGTTGGCGTTGATCTCCATCCCGACACAGTGGAACTTCTCGCGATCCACGGCAAACGTCGCGGCCCACGACGCGAGAGTCTCGGCGAGCACGACCGACGCGCCGCCATGCAGCACCCCCGCGGGCTGGCGGGTGCGGTGATCTACCGGCATCCGCCCGACGAGCGCCTCGTCGGTCAGCTCGGTGAACTCGATGCCGAGGTGCTCGATCATCGTGCCAACCCCGCTTCGGGTTGCGTCGTCGATCGTCGGGGTGCCGAACCAGATGCTCACCCCGACATCTTCTCGCGGATCGGTTTCGATACGCGTCGCGCTGCGCGCGGCGCTACTCAACCAACGGGTTGGGGTCGGCGAACAGAGTCAAGCGCGATCCGCCGCCCTCCACCAGATTCGCGAGTGCCGCATTGAACGTCGCGCCGTAGTCCGCCGCGAGGTGGTCGCGAAAGGCCGCCTCATCCCGATACACCTCGTAGACGAACCAGCGCCGCGGCTCGTCTCTCACCCTGTGTGGGTTGAACGCGAGGTTGCCCGGCTCGGCGCGCACGTGCACGGTGAGGTCGCGCACCAGCTCAGCGACGCGCTCCTCAGCTCCCGGGACAGCGGTGAACTCGGCGGACAGCGCCCAGCTCATGCCGCGGCAGCGCCGGTCATGATCGCGACCGCATCGGTCATCGAGTGACTCTTCGGGGTGATCGTCGCGGCGCACTTGCCGAGCCGCTGGATGTGGATGCGGTCGGCCACCTCGAACACCTGCGGCATGTTGTGGCTGATCAGGATGACCGGGATGCCGCGGTCGCGCAGACTCTTCACGAGCTCGATGACCTGCTTCGACTCGCGCACGCCGAGCGCCGCCGTCGGTTCGTCGAGCACGACGACCTTCGACCCGAACGCTGCCGCGCGAGCGACGGCGACGGCCTGACGCTGACCGCCGGAGAGGTTCTCGACCGGAACCGTCACGTCTTGCAGAGTCGTGATGCCGAGACGGTTGAGTTCCTCGCGGGCGCGCACGCGCATCCCCTTCGTGTCGAGCATTCGCAGGACCGATCCGAGCGGGCCCGGGAGGCGCTCCTCGCGCCCGAGGTAGAGGTTGCTGGCGACGTCGAGCGCGGGCGAGACCGCGAGGTTCTGGTAAACGGTCTCGATGCCTGCGTGGCGGGCATCCTGCGGTCGCTTGAACGACACCGGCTTGCCCTCGAGGAAGATCTCACCCTCGTCGGGCGTCTCGGCACCGGTCAGGCACTTGATGAGCGTCGACTTGCCCGCACCGTTGTCGCCGATGATGGCGAGCACCTCGCCGGCCATCAGCTGCAGGCTCACGCCGTCGAGTCCGACGACGCGTCCGTACGTCTTGACGAGGGAACGCGCCTCGAGAATCGCGGTCATGCGCGCACCTTCCGAATCCACTGGTCGACCGAGACGGCGACGATGATGAGTACGCCGACGGCGAGGGTTTGATAGAGCACGTCGAGTCCCGCGAGCGAGAGCCCGCTGCGGAAAACGCCGACGATGAGGGCTCCGAGGAGCGTTCCCCAGACCACCCCGCGACCGCCGAAGAGGCTCGTGCCGCCGATCACCACGGCGGTGATCGAGTCGAGGTTGAGGTCGATGCCGGCATTCGGGCTGGCGGCATTCGTGCGCCCGATCTGCACCCAGGCTCCGATGGCGAGGATCACGCCGGCGGCGAGGTAGACGCTCATCAGCACCTTGTTGACCGAGATTCCGGCGAGTCGCGCGGCCTCCTTGTCGTCACCGACTGCATAGATGTGTCGGCCCCACGCGGTGCGCCCGAGCATGAAAGCGACGACGATGTACAGGGCGAGCATGACGAGCACCCCGACCGTGATCCGAACGTCGCCGATCGAGATGGGCAGGCCTGTCGCCGTCAGGAGGCCGGGCATGTCGGCTCCGCGGACGGTTGCGCCATTCGTATAAAGCAGGGTCAACGCGATGAAGATGTTGAGAGTGCCGAGCGTCACGATGAATGGGGGAAGCCGCAATCGGGTGACGAGGAAGCCGTTGAGCGCCCCCGCGGCGAGGCCCACGAAGAGGCCGAGGATGAGCGCCATGGGGCCGGGCACGCCGTTCACCGACGCGGTCTGCGCGACGACCATCGACGAGAAGATCATGGCCGCGCCGACCGACAGGTCGATGCCCGCGGTCAGAATGATGAGCGTCTGCGCCAGCGCGAGGGTGCCGACGACGGCGACCTGCTGCGTGATGAGCGACAGGTTCGCGGGGTAGAGGAAGCGCGGGTTGATCAACCCGAAGACGATGATGGCGATCACTAGCACGACGGCCGGGCTGATCGCGGGGTAGCGATGCAAGACGTTGCGCAGCCGACTGAGCGGCGTGCTGCGGTCGAGAAACTCCTCGGCCAGATCGTGCGTCGGGACATTGCCGGTAAAGGCGCTCACGGATGACTCCTGTTACGTCGGTGTATCGGTGTCGGTTTCGAGGGTGGCACACGGCAGAGCCGAGCACCACCCTCGAACGTGACGGGATTAGCCCCAGCAGATCTCCGAGGCGGCGGCGGTGTCGATCGAGTCGACTCCGTCGGCCGGGTTGTCGGTGACGAGCGCGACACCGGTGTTGAAGAAGTCGAGCCCGCTGGTGACCTCGGGCGTCGTGCCGTTCTTCACGATGTCGACGATTGCCTGGACCCCGAGCTCGGCCATCTTGACCGGGTACTGCTGGCTGGTCGCGTCGATGACGCCATCGACGACACCTTCGACTCCTGCGCAGCCGCCGTCGACCGAGATGATGATGATGTCATCCAGGTTCTTGCCTGCTGCCAACAGCGCCTGCGAGGCGCCATAAGCGGCCGGTTCGTTGATCGTGTAGACGACGTTGATGTTGGGGTTCTTCGACAGCAGCGTCTCCATGGCGGCAAGGCCGCCATCCTCGGCGCCGTTGGTCGCCTCGTTGCCGACGATCTCGTAGTCGCCGCCGGAGTAGGTTCCGGTGGCGGCTTCGTCGCCGTTGGCGTTGCCATCGGCGACGTCGATGCCCAGGCCTTCGAGGAAGCCCTGATCGCGGTTGTAGTCGACCGAGACGATCTTGTCGTCGAACAGGTCGAGCAGTGCGATGGTCGCCTTCTCGCCGCCAAGCTGCACGGCGGTCCACTCACCGATGAGCTGGCCGGCGAGGCGGTTGTCGGTCGCGAACGTGATGTCGACCGCGTCGGCGGGGTCGGGCGGGGTGTCGAGGGCGATCACGTACAGGCCAGCGTCACGGGCCTTGGCGATCGCGTCGAGCACTCCGGGGCCGTTCGGGGTGATCAGGATGCCCTGGTCGCCTCGAGCGATTGCGTCTTCGATCGCCTTGATCTGGGTGTCTTCGTCGCCGTCTTCCTTGCCGGCGGCGAGGGTCAGTGAGACGCCGGCGTCTGCTGCTGCGGCCTCGGCGCCTTCCTGCATGGCGATGAAGAACGGGTTCGAGTTGGTCTTGACGATCAACGAAACGCCGATGGTGTCGGCGTCTCCGCTCGATCCGGCGGGCGCACACGCGGCGAGCCCGAGGGTCGCGGTGGCGAGTACGGCAACGCCAGCGAACAGCCGGGATGCGGGGGTGCGGAATTTACTGAGATTCGGCATTGAATCCTCCTGGTGAGTGTGGCGACCACCGTCACTGACAACGGTGTCATGGCTAGGTCTATCCGATGGATGTAGATATAGTCAAGGCGAAACGCGAATTTTCAGAGAGAGCGTGACAACGATGTCTAGCCAACCGGCGAACCGTGGACCCGACACTCGCGCGACGATGCGCGACGTTGCCGCGCTCGCCGGGGTGGGGATCAAGACGGTCTCGCGCGTCATTAACGAAGAGCCGAACGTCGCGCCCGCCACGATCGCGAAGGTGCGCGAGGCGGCCGAACGGCTCGACTACCACCCCGATCTCAACGCCGGCAATCTGCGTCGCACCGGGCGCCGCACGCGAACTCTCGGCCTGGTCGTCGGTAGTGTCGCCAACCCGTTCTCGGGCGCCGTTCACCGTGGCGTCGAAGACACCGCTGTGGAGCGCGGAGTAGCCGTTTTCGCGTCGAGCTTGGACGACGACGCCAGCCGAGAGCAGCGCATCGTCGGCGAGATGTTGCGCCGACGCGTCGACGCCCTGATCCTCACCACGGTGCGCAAGAACCAGAGCCAACTCGTCGCGGAACAGTCGCGCGGTACCGTCCTGGTCTTCGTCGACCGTGAACCCGCCGGGATCGACGCGGATGTCGTCGTCACGAACAATGCGGAGGCGGCGGCCGAGGCGACAACCCACCTCATCACGGTCGGCCACCGTCGTCTCGCCTACCTCGGCGACCGCCGCGAGCTGTGGACCGCGCAGGAACGTCGCCGCGGCTTTCTGGAACAGCTCGGGTCGGTCGGCATCCCGACCTCGGGGATCCCGATCGTCGAGGATCTGCACACCGAAGACGCCGCCTACGCCGCGACACTCGAACTGCTCGACAGCGCGAACCCGCCGACGGCCTTGTTCAGCAGCCAGAACCTGGTGACGATCGGCGCTCTGCGCGCGCTACGCGAGCGGGGCCTTCATCGACGCATTGCGCTCGTCGGATTCGACGACATTCCGCTGGGCGACATGCTCGAGCCGGGGGTGACCGTCGTCGCGCAGAATCCCTACGAGATGGGACGCATTGCCGCACAGCGGGCCTTCGCTCGGATGGACGGCGACGTCATGACGTCG
>NZ_JANMSQ010000119.1:0-9154 GCF_031389465.1 Pseudolysinimonas sp. | reverse complement strand
CGCAGCCAGGCCGCGGAACTCTACGGCGCCGAAACCGTTCCCGAGAAACCGCGCGTCTACACCGGCAAGAACAAGAACGCGCAGGAAGCGCACGAGGCGATTCGTCCGGCCGGGGACGTCTTCAAGACCCCGTCGGAGCTCAGCACCGTGCTGCGCGGCAACGACTTCAAGCTCTACGACCTCATCTGGAAGCGCACCGTCGCCTCGCAGATGGCCGACGCGCGCGGCTCGACGGCATCCGTCACGATCGCCGGAACGACAGCGGATGCCGGCACCGCCGACTTCACCGCGTCCGGCACGGTCATCACCTTCCGTGGCTTCCTCGCCGCCTACGAGGAAGGCCATGATGAGGCCCGCGACCCGGAGGCCCAGACCGCAGACGACGAGAAGCGCCTGCCGAACCTCACGGTCGGGCAGGAGTTGCCGCTTCAGCAGCTCGAAGCGAAGGGTCACGAGACGAGCCCGCCGCCGCGCTACACCGAGGCGAGCCTGGTGAAAACGCTCGAAGAGCTCGGCATCGGTCGGCCGTCGACCTACGCGAGCATCATCTCGACGATCATCGATCGCGGGTACGTCACCCCGCGCGGCACGGCACTCGTGCCGAACTGGATCGCGTTCAGCGTCGTGCGGTTGCTCGAAGACCACTTCGGCGATCTCGTCGAATACGACTTCACCGCCGAGATGGAAGACGACCTCGACCGCATCGCCGACGGCGAGCAGAACCGGGTCGACTGGCTGACCGGCTTCTACTTCGGCAACGACCAACACAAGGGTCTGCGCACCGTCATCGACAACCTCGGCGACATCGACGCCCGCGACATCAACTCGGTGGAGCTGGCGAGCGGCATCACGCTGCGCATCGGCAAGTACGGCCCGTACCTCGAAACGCCCGACCCGGAGTCGACCGACGGAACCCCGCGCCGGGTCAACGTTCCGGAAGAGCTCGCACCCGACGAACTGACCGCGGCGAAGGCGAAGGAACTGATCGATGCGCCCGTGGTGGGCGACCGCATCCTCGGCGTCAATCCCGAGAACGGCAAGCAGATCGCGGCGAAAGACGGTCGCTACGGCCCGTACGTCACCGAGCTCGAGCCGGAGCCCGAACCGAGCCCGGAACCCGAGCCGGTCGTCGACGTCGGCACGGGCGAGGTGAAGACCCCGAAGAAGAAGCCGGCGAAGAAGGCCGCCGCGGTGAAGCCGCGCACCGCATCCCTCTTCAAGACGATGGACCCGATGACGGTCGACCTCGAGACGGCGCTCAAGCTGCTGTCGCTGCCGCGCGTCGTCGGGCAAGACCCCGAGTCGGGCGCCGAGATCACCACGCAGAACGGTCGCTACGGGCCATACCTGAAAAAGGGCACCGACTCGCGGACGCTCGAGAGCGAAGACCTGATCTTCACGCTCGACCTCGCGAAGGCCCTCGAGATTCTCGCGCAACCGAAGTACGGGGCCGCCCGCGTCTCCAGCGCGCTGAAGGAGTTCGACGCCGACCCCGAGTCGGGTAAGCCGATCCGCATCCGCGACGGCCGCTTCGGCGCCTACGTCACCGACAGCATCACCAACGTGACGATCCCGCGCGGCGAAGACATCGAGTCGATCGACTTCGAACGTGCCGTGCAGATGCTCGCCGACAAGCGCGCAAAGGGTCCGGTCGTGAAGCGCAAGGCACCCGCTAGAAGAGCTCCCGCAAAGAAGAAGTGACGCCCCCCCGCGATACGCTCCCGTCATGAGTTGGGACGACCTGACGGGGCAGGCCGAGGCGGTCGCGACGCTGCGTGCCGCGGCGGAGGGTGACGGGCTCACTCACTCCTGGCTGCTCACCGGCCCGCCCGGGTCGGGTCGGTCGGTGCTCGCCTACGCGTTTGCCGCCGCGCTCATCGCGCGCCCCGGCACCGAGGCCGAGACAGAGGCTCAGGTGACGGCCCGCACGCATCCCGATCTCGGCGTGTTGAGCACCGAGGGCGTCACGATTCTGCGTAAAGACGTGAAGGAGTTCGTCACCTCGAGCTACTTCTCGCCGTCGGTGGGCCGCTACCGAGTGATGGTGATCGAGGATGCCGACCGCATGGCCGAGCTCTCCAGCAACGTGCTGTTGAAGGCGCTCGAGGAGCCGCCGCCCCGCACCATCTGGATTCTCTGCGCGCCGAGCGACGCCGACCTGCTGCCGACGGTGCGCAGCCGGGTGCGCACGGTGCGGCTACGCGTGCCCGATGTCGACGAGGTCGCCGAGCTGATTTCTCGCCGCGACGGTGTGAGCCTGCCCGAGGCGACCCGCGCCGCCCGCGAGGCGCAGAGCCACATCGGCATGGCGCATCGCCTCGCGACGAACGCGGAGGCCCGCGACCGCCGGGCGCGCACTCTTGAGCTCGCGCTCGGCATCCGCAGTGTGTCGGGTGCCGTGCTCGCGGCAGCCGAGCTGCTCGCGGTGGCCGGCGACGACGCGAAGGCGATCACCGAAGAGCGTGACGCCGAGGAACGGGCGAGCGCCCTGCGTTCGCTCGGCGTCGAGCCGGGCGGCACCATTCCGGCCGGGCTCCGCGCCCAGCTGAAGAGCCTCGAGGAAGACCAGAAGCGGCGGGCCACGCGGTCTCTGCGCGACGGGCTCGACCGCATCCTCGTCGATTTATTGTCGCTGTATCGCGACATCCTGCTGCTGCAGCTCGGCGTGAGGTCCGACCCGGTGAACCTCGCGATCTACTCCGACCTCGAAGCTGGGGCGCGCGCCACGACGCCGGCCGCCACCCTCGCCACCCTCGACGCGATCACCGAGGCGCGCACGCGCATCGAAGGCAACGTCGCACCCGCCCTGGCCCTGGAGGCCATGCTGATCACCGCGGTGCGTGACACCGCGCACTTGAGTGAGAAAGGCCGTCTATGAAGACCCCACGCCTCGCGCTCGCCCTGCTTGTGGGTGTCGCCGTCACCGCGACTCTCAGCGGATGTCTGCAGTGGTTCGTGCCGCCGCGTGTCGAGTCGACCTCGCAGCCGACGGGGGAGGAGGTCGCCGCCGACCTCGCCGAGTACTACCACCAGGTGTTGCGGTGGGATCCGTGCGGCAACGGCATGCAGTGCACCGTGGCGCGCGCCCCGATGGACTGGAACAACCCGGGCGACGCCGAGATCGAGTTGGCGCTCGTGCGGCACCCGGCTACCGGCACGAAGCTCGGGTCGCTGCTGGTGAACCCCGGCGGCCCGGGCGGTTCGGGGTATGACTTCGTGCTCGACAGCGTCGACTACGCGACGAGTGCGACGCTGCAGCGCAGCTATGACATCGTCGGGTTCGATCCGCGCGGGGTGGGGCGGTCGTCGGCCGTCTCCTGTTACGACGACCCGGCGTTCCTCGACGACTACAACTACGGAATCATCCCGGGCACGGTCGGGTCGGACGAGTGGATCGCCAACCTCTCCGCAGCGAACGTCGAGTTCGCCCAGAGCTGCCTCACGCACACCGGCCCGCTGCTGCAGTTCGTCGACACGGTGAGCGCCGCCCGCGACATGGATCTGCTGCGCGCGGTGCTCGGCGACGAGAAGCTCAACTTCCTCGGGTTCTCCTACGGCACCTTCCTCGGCGCGACCTACGCCGACCTCTACCCCGAGAACACCGGGCGACTCGTGCTCGACGGTGCGGTCGACCCGTCGACGACCGAATTCGACGTCACGAAGACTCAGGCGGTGGGTTTCGAGAACGCATTCAGGGCGTACCTCGCCGACTGCTTGACGAGGGAGGGTTGTCCGTTCACCGGCACCGTCGATGACGCGATGGCTCGCACCGGGGCCCTCCTCGGCGAACTCGCCATCACGCCGATCCCGGGAGCCGACGGCCGCGTGCTCGGCTCGAGTGCAATGTTCATCGCGATCATCCTTCCTCTCTACAACCAGGACAACTGGCCGTACCTCGACGACCTGTTCACCGAGGTGTTCGTCGGCGACGCCACGACGGCGTTCTTCCTCGCCGACAACTACAACGGCCGTGACCCCGACGGCACCTATCGCGACAACTCGACGGAGGCGTTCCTCTCGATCAACTGTCTCGACTACGTCACCGAGGTGACGAACGAGACGATGCGGGCGGATGCTGCGCTGCTGTTGGCTGCGGCGCCGGTGTTCGGCCCGGTGATGTCGTACGGCGGAACGCTCTGTGAGGCGTGGCCGTTCCCGGCGACCCGCGAGCGCGTCGCGATTGCGGCGCCCGGCTCGGCTGACATCCTGGTGATCGGCACGACGAACGACCCGGCGACCCCGTATGTGTGGGCGGTCGCGCTCGCCGACCAGCTGGAGAACGGGCACCTGGTCACCTACGAGGGCGAGGGTCACACCGCGTACACGACGGGTAACGCATGCGTGCAGGGAGTGGTCGACGCCTTCTTCGTCGACGGTTCGGTGCCGGAGTCCGATCCCAACTGCTGAACGCGGCCTGGATACAAGTTTGCAGTCGATGCAATAAAGTGACGGGATGACGTCGCCCGATCAGCTCGGCCTGCGCGAGCGGAAGCGCCTCGCGACGCGCCACGCGATCCAGCGCGCCGCGCTGCAGGTGGTGCGCGAGCACGGGCTCGACGGGGCGACCGTCGACGAAATCGCTCGCATTGCCGACGTCTCGCCCCGCACCTTCTTCAACTACTTCCCATCGAAGGAAGACGCGATCCTCGGCGATGCGCCCACGCTTGAGGGCAACCCCGAGACGGAGTGGTTCGTCGCCGACCGCGGCCCGATCCTGCGCGGCCTGGCCCGCGTCATCGTCCACGGCTCGACCCGACTGCTCAGCGACCCCGAACTGCTCAGCGAGCGTCGGGCGCTCGGTAAGCAGTACCCGGCGCTCGGCATCCGCCGCATGGCGAACGTGTACCGCTTCGAGGAGGAGCTCACCGACCTCGCACTGCGGCGGCTGCGGGCGGAGCATCC
Organism: Pseudolysinimonas sp.; assembly: GCF_031389465.1. Classification (GTDB taxonomy): domain Bacteria; phylum Actinomycetota; class Actinomycetes; order Actinomycetales; family Microbacteriaceae; genus Pseudolysinimonas_A. The sequence continues at coordinate 4,252 of NZ_JANMSQ010000119.1, read as the reverse complement.
TCAACTGCCGGATGCCGAGGCCGCCGACCGCGCCCGTCTCGTCGCGCTCACCGCGTTCGCCTTCATCCGGCACGCCTGGTTCGCCTGGCTCGACCACCCCGATGCCTCGCCAGGTCTGCCCGATCTGGTGGAGCGCGCGTTCGAACTCGGCGCGGACCTGATCGCGTCATCCCCTCCCGCGCGCGTCGGCTAAACTTCTCGACGGTTCCCGGCCTGCCGGGTCCGCCGCCTTAGCTCAGTCGGCAGAGCATCTCACTCGTAATGAGAAGGTCGTGGGTTCGATTCCCACAGGCGGCTCAAGACAGCGGCTCCACCCGTTATCCGGCCGAAAAGCCCGCTCCGCTCGAGAACTGAGCGCATGCCCCCAGTTCGCGGGCAGAAGGCTCCTTTTGCCGGTCCTGGGGTTGTTCCCACCCGGCAAGGGGGCGTAGCGTCCCTTTCACGGCGTTGAGGCGCCCGACGCATACGGTCCGGGGGACCGCGTCACCCGAGTCGGGGGGCTCGAAGAATGAAGCGTTCACTTTTCCTGGGGGTCGTCTTCACGACGGTGCTGGTTCTGGTGCTGCCGTTCGTCGGCGGCGGGGGACCATCGTTCCTGACGGCTGCCAACGCGGCGGCCAGCGCGGTGGACGCCGCCTCGACGGTGAGCCGCCCGATCGCCGCCGCCTCGATCTTCACCGACACGACCTCGACGGTGATCGCTGCCGCTGCCGACACCATCGACTACAAGGTGTCTGCCCAGGCTCCGCTCACGGCTGACACCGAGCACCTCGCCCAGAAGCCGGTGCCGAAGCCGCTGCCTCCCGTGTCTGCCGCAGGCAGGGCGAGTGGCACGAACGAACGCCGCGCCGTTCTCGCCGCCCAAGGCAAGTCGTGCCCCGGCAATGTCGGCGGTGGCACCAACGGTGCTCCCGGTCGCGTCTCCGGGGGCGGCGTGCAGGGCACGACCTCCGGCGATATCGCCTCCTTCGCCGCGGCCTACAACGCGATCCGCGTCGCCAACTGCCTGTACCCGGTGCCGATGTCGAACTTCCGCTACGACGCCTGCATGGAAGACCGCCTGTTCTGGATGGCCGAAGACCCGAGCACCGATCCGGCCAGCGCGTGGGGCCACATCGGCTCGCAGCGCAGCGACGGTGTGCCGTCCTATGGCTGCGACGGAAACCTCGCCGGCGGTTCGGGCAACTCCGGCGCGACGGTCGCTCAGAAGTGGTGGAACTCCACAGGGCACCGCAACTCTCTCTACCGGCCGAGTGTCACCGGGTCGGTTGGCGGGGTGTGCATCTACTTCGCGATGACTCACGGTGGTGTGCCGAACGAGCCGTACAGCTTCACCCGCGCTGCCGCGCGTTGGGGCGGCTGCTAGCCGATCGACCGCGGGGTCGGAGGTCTTACACCCGCCGCATCCGGAACGGGTCCGGGTGTTGCGGGTGTGAGACCTTCGGCGCCGCTCCATTCTCCGGATGCGCGCAGGCGGGGTCGCCTATCATTGCCAGGTGACCGACGAGCAGCCGATCTCGCGCCGCGCCGCCCGCGAAGCCGCGGGCCCGGCGTCGCGTCGCGGCTCCCGGCCGAAGCCGTCGAAACGCGAGCCGGCGACGGATGCCGACGGCGAGAAGCCCCGCGGCATCGGGGCGCTGTTTGCGAAACATCCGACCGGGTGGCTCATCGGCGCGATCGCCGTCGTGTTCGTGCTCCTCGGTACCGGAACCGTCTTCGCCGGGGTGAGTGTTGGTTCCGCCGCGGCGGTGCTGCCGAGCGCAACCCCGACTCCAGAGCCGCCGCGGGACGTGCCTGAGGGTGACCTCGTCGCGAGTCGGCTGCGCACCTGTTCGATCGCCGGGCTCGCCGCCGACCCGCGGCTGATGGCGCTCTCGGGTTACGTCGTACGGGTCGACACCGGCGAGGTGCTGTTCGACCGGGCCGGCAACACGCCCGCCCGCACCGCGAGTGTCCTGAAGCTGCTCACCGCCGCCGCGGCCCTCGCGACGGTCGGCCCCGACTTCCAGATTCGCACCTCGGTGTACCCGGGAAGCCAGGCGGGCTCGATCGTGCTCGTCTGCCGCGGCGACGCTACCCTGAGTCGCCTCCCGGCCGGGCAGGAGAGCGTCTACAAGGGCGCCCCGAAGCTGGCCGACCTCGCCGCGCAGGTGCTCGCGAACTACAGCGGCCCGCCGATCACCAACATCGTGCTCGACGCCAGCTACTGGTCGTCCGCCGACAAGTGGGATCCGGCGTGGAAGCGTTCCGAACAGACCCAGGGCTACCACTCCGAGGTCACCGCCCTGCAGGTCGATGGCGACCGTTCCAACCCGGCAACGCAAGACAGCCCGCGCAGCACTGATCCGATCGGGCGTGCCGGGCAGTACTTCTTGGATGCCCTCCGCGCCGCCGACACCAACGACGAAGTCGCCGACAGCGTCACGCTCACGACGGGGAGCGCCGTCAACACCGCGACGGAGCTCGGTGGGGTGTCGTCGCAGCCGTTGAGCGTGATCATCCCGCACATGCTGCTGGTGAGCGACAACACGATGGCCGAGATGCTGGCCCGCATCACCTCGAAGCAGTCGGCCCTCAACGGGTCGGCCGCGTCGCTGCAGCAGGCCATCCCGAGTGCGTTGTCGACGTTCGGCATTCCGGCGACCGGGATCACGATCAAAGACGGGTCGGGACTCAGCGAGTTCAACGCGGTGCCGCCGTCGACGGTGACGGCGCTGATGATCCAGGTGAACGCAGGGGCCCCGAACCTCGACGTCGTGCGCAACGGACTGCCGGTTGCCGGCCAGTCGGGCACGCTCTCCGGTCGCTTCACCGGGGCGAACGCCGTCGCGCGCGGCCATGTCTTCGCGAAGACCGGCTGGATCGACACCTCGTACTCCCTCGGCGGCCTCGTGCAAGCCGCCGACGGCACGGTCTTCGCGTTCGCGTTCTACGCGATCGGGGACGGCATCCAGAGCACAGCCCGCGCGGCGCTCGACACCCTCACCACGGGTGTGTTTACGTGCGGCGACAACCTCTCGAACAACTGATTCCCGAGAAACGGATTTCCATCGTGCGTGCTCTTTTCATCATCGACGTGCAGAACGACTTCACCGAGGGCGGCGCGCTCGGCGTGACCGGCGGGGCCGCGGTCGCCGAGGGGATCACCGAGTACCTGCGCGAGCACGCCGACAGCTACGACCTCGTCATAGCGAGCCGCGACTGGCACGACGGCGACAACGACAACGGCGGGCACTTCGCTGCAGGCGAGCCCGACTTTGTGCAGAGCTGGCCGCGACACTGCGTCGCCGGCACGCCTGGGGCCGAGTACCACCCGGCGCTCGACGCGAGCCTCATCGACGTGCATGTGAAGAAGGGGCAGGGCGTTCCGGCGTACTCGATCTTCGAGGGCGTGACCGACGACGGCCGCGACCTCATCGAGGTGCTCGATGAGAAGGGCGTGGATGTCGTGCACGTTGCCGGTATCGCCACCGACTACTGCGTGCTCGCCTCTGCACGCGATGCTCTGGATGCCGGCCGCGAGGTCGCCGTACTGACCGACCTCATCGCCGGGGTCGCCCCGGAATCGTCGAAGGTTGCCCTCGAGGAACTCGGCGCCGCGGGCGCCGAACTGCTCGCGACCAACTGATGCCACCGACGCTGGGTCGGCGCGTTCTGCGCGGGGTGATCCCCGCCGTGCTCATCGTGGGTTGGCTGGCGCTCGCCGGCTTCGGCGGGCCGACGTTCGGCAAGATCTCGGATGTCTCCACCAACGATCAGGCGAGCTTCCTGCCGGCCTCGGCCGAGTCGACGCAGGTGTCGCAACTGGTTCCCGAGTTTGCGGGTGCCGACGACATCCCGGCCATTGTCGTCGCCGTGCGCGACGGCGGGCTGACCGACGCCGACCTCGCCTTCCTCGACGACTTCGCGGCTGACGCGGCCGGCTTCGAGGGGGTCGGCGATGGGGTGAGCCCCGTCATCCCGTCGGATGATGGCGAGGCGGCCGAGGTCATCGTGCCGATCGCCTCCGAGGTGCGCGACACGGTGGCGGCGCTCGCCGCACTGCTTGAGGATGCGCCCGAGGGCCTCGACGCGCTCGTCACCGGGCCGGCGGGCTTCACCGCCGACCTCGTTGCCGGATTCGCAGGCATCGACGGCATCCTGCTGCTCACCGCCCTCGGCGCCGTGCTCGTCATTCTGGTGATCGTCTACCGCTCGCCACTGCTGCCGTTCATCGTGCTCGGCACCGCGGTGTTTGCCCTGTGCGGCGCCA
>NZ_JANMSQ010000112.1:0-9716 GCF_031389465.1 Pseudolysinimonas sp. | reverse complement strand
CTGCTCGGAGCCGAGGAGTACGGTTTCGCGACCGCGCCGCTCGTCGTGTCGGGCTGCATCTTGATGCGGGTCTGCCACCTCGACACCTGCCCCGTGGGCGTCGCGACCCAGAACCCCGAATTGCGAGCCCGGTTCACCGGCAAGCCGGAGTTCATCGAGACCTTCTTCGAGTACCTCGCCCAGGAGGTGCGCGAGTACCTCGCGGAACTCGGATTCCGGTCGCTCGACGAGGCGATCGGCCGCGCCGACCTGCTGGACGTCGACCGCGCCGTCGAGCACTGGAAGGCCGACGGACTCGACCTGAGCCCGATCCTGGTGGGCCCGGAATTCGCCGCCGACGAGCCCCGCCGCAACCGGGTGGCGCAGAAGCACGACCTCGACGAGCACTTCGATGTCGAGCTCATCCGCCGCGCCGCCGCCGCGCTCGAACACGGCCAGCCCGTGACGATCGAGTTGCCGGTGAAGAACACCGAGCGTGCTGTCGGCACGATGCTCGGCCACGAGGTGACGAAGCGACATGGCGAGCACGGGCTTCCGGAAGGCACGATCCAGGTCTCGATGAACGGATCGGCCTGGCAGTCGCTCGGCGCGTTCATGCCCAACGGCATTACGTTGCGGCTCGAAGGCGACTCGAACGACTACGTCGGCAAGGGGCTTTCGGGAGGGCAGATCATCCTCCGCCCGCCGCGCGCGGCGGTCTTCCCCGCCGAACGCAACGTCATCGCCGGCAACGTGCTCGGCTACGGCGCGACCCAGGGCAGCATGTTCATCCGCGGCGTCGTGGGGGAGCGGTTCTTGGTGCGCAACTCCGGCGCGACCGCTGTCGTCGAAGGCGTCGGCGATCACGCTCTCGAGTACATGACCGGCGGCCTCGCGGTGATCCTGGGAACGACCGGGCGCAACCTCGGCGCTGGCATGTCGGGCGGCACGGCGTACGTCTACGAACTCCGGCCCGAGCGGGTCAACCGCGACGCCCTGGCGAACGGGGAGCTGTCGCTGATGCCGCTGGACAGTGCAGATGTCGAGATTCTCACCGACCTGCTGAGTAAGCACGTCGCCGAGACGGAGTCGGTGCTCGCGTCGAAGATGCTTGCCGAATCCGAAGCGACGATGGCCGCGTTCGTGAAAGTGATGCCCCGTGACTACGCAGCGGTCATCAAGACGCGCGCGGACGCGATCGAAGAAGGTCTGGACCCCGATGGCGACGTCGTGTGGTCGCGCATCATGGAGGTGACCGGTGGGTGACCCCAAGGGCTTCCTCAAGACGCAGGAACGCGAGCTACCGAAGCGTCGTCCCGTTCCGGTGCGCATCATGGACTTCAAAGAGGTCTACGAGAACCAGGACCCGACCCAGTTGCGGCGACAGGCCGGGCGCTGCATGGATTGCGGCATCCCGTTCTGCCACTCGGGCTGCCCCCTGGGCAACCTCATCCCGGAGTGGAACGACCTGATCTGGCGCGGCGAGGGCCGGCAGGCAATCGAGCGACTGCACGCCACCAACAACTTCCCGGAGTTCACCGGCACGCTGTGCCCGGCGCCGTGCGAGGCGAGTTGCGTGCTCGGCATCAACCAGCCGGCGGTCACGATCAAGCAGGTCGAGGTGTCGATCATCGACCAGGCGTGGGCGAACGGCTGGGTCACCCCGCACCCGCCTGAGCGGCTGACCGGCAAGACGGTCGCCGTCGTCGGATCGGGCCCCGCCGGACTTGCGGCGGCCCAACAGCTCACTCGTGCCGGCCACACCGTTGCCGTCTACGAGCGCGACGACCGCATCGGCGGCCTGCTGCGTTACGGCATCCCCGACTTCAAGATGGAAAAGAAGCGGCTGGATGCTCGGCTCGCCCAGATGCAGGCCGAGGGGACGCGCTTCCGGGCAGGCGTCGCCATCGGCGTCGACATCACCTGGGACGACCTGCGTTCGCGCTACGACGCCGTCGTGGTCGCGACCGGTGCCACGGTGCCGCGCGATCTGCCGATCCCGGGCCGCGACCTGCTCGGTGTGCACTTCGCGATGGACTACCTCGTGCAACAGAACAAGATCGTCGCGGGCGACCAGATCGGTCCGCAGATCACTGCCGAGGGTCGTCACGTCATCGTCATCGGGGGTGGCGACACGGGCGCCGACTGCATCGGCACCGCCCACCGTCAGGGCGCTCTGAGCGTCACGAACCTCGCGATCGGCACCCAGCCCCCGGCGGAGCGTCCCGAGCATCAGCCGTGGCCGACCACGCCGACCCTGTTTGAGATTTCGAGTGCGCACGAAGAGGGCGGGGAACGGATGTTCCTCGCGTCGACGGTCGAGTTTCTTGCCAACGATGCCGGCGAGGTGCGCGCCCTGCGCGTTGCCGAAACCGAGTACCTCGACGGGCGCCGCGTGCCGAAGTCGGGCACCGAGCGCGAGATCCCGGTCGACCTGGTGCTCATCGCGATGGGCTTCACCGGCCCCGAGACCGACACCTTGCACGGCCAGCTGCGTCTCCCGGTCGAGAACGGAGCGGTCGAGCGCGACAACGACTATGCGACCAGCGAAGCCGGCGTGTTCGTCGCCGGTGACGCGGGGCGCGGACAGTCGCTCATCGTCTGGGCGATCGCCGAAGGTCGTGCGGCCGCATCAGCCGTCGACCGCTACCTCGAGGGCGAGACGCAACTGCCCTTCCCGGTTCGCCCGACCGACCGGGCCCTCACGGTTTAGTTTTCACCCGCTTCACCACCGCCACCACTGAAGGAACCCAGCTACCCCATGAGAAGAGCCAAGATCGTCGCCACCCTCGGGCCGGCGACATCCAGCTATGAAGCCCTGCGAGCGATCATCGAGGCCGGCGTCAACGTCGCGCGGATGAACCTCAGCCACGGCACCTACGAGGTGCACAACGAGGTCTACGCGAATGTGCGCAAGGCCGCCGAGGATCTCGGTGCGCCGGTTGCGGTGCTCGTCGACCTTCAAGGCCCGAAGATCCGGCTCGGCAAGTTCGCCGACGGCCCACATCAGCTCGAAGTCGGCGACATCATGACCATCACGACCGAGGACGTGCTCGGCACGAAGGATCTCGTCGGGACGACGTTCAAGGGCCTGCCGCAGGATGTCGCTGCTGGCGACTTCCTATTGATTGACGACGGAAAGGTGAAGGTCAAGGTGCTCTCTACCGATGGCGTTCGCGTCGTCACCGAGTGCGTCGTCGCCGGCGCGGTCTCGAACAACAAGGGCATCAACCTGCCGGGCGTCGCGGTCAACGTGCCTGCACTGTCGGAGAAGGACGAAGACGACCTGCGTTGGGGACTCAAGCTCGGCGCCGACTACATCGCGCTCTCCTTCGTGCGCAACGCGGCCGATGTGACGCGGGTACACGAGATCATGGCCGAAGAGGGCCGTCGCGTGCCGGTCATCGCAAAGATCGAGAAGCCGCAGGCGGTCGACAACCTCGAGGAGATCATCGACGCGTTCGACGGCATCATGGTCGCGCGCGGCGACCTCGCCGTCGAGCTACCGCTCGAGGCGGTGCCGATCGTGCAGAAGCGCACGATCGAGCTCTCCCGCCGGATGGCTAAGCCGGTCATCGTGGCGACCCAGATGCTCGAGTCGATGACCGACAACCCGGTGCCGACTCGTGCCGAGGCATCCGACGTCGCCAACGCCGTGCTCGACGGCGCCGACGCGGTCATGCTGTCCGGCGAAACGAGCGTGGGCAAGTACCCGGTCGTCACGGTTCAGACCATGGCGCGCATCATCGCCTCGACCGAAGACCACGGGCTCGAGCGCATCCCGCCGCTCGGAACCAAGCCGCGGACTCAGGGTGGCGCGATCACGCTCGCTGCCGCCGAAGTCGCCGACTTCGTCGACGCGAAGTACGTCTGCGTCTTCACCGAGTCGGGAGACTCGGCGCGCCGTATGTCGCGACTGCGGTTTCGCATCCCGATGAAGGCATTCACCCCGGATGAGGCGATCCGTCGCCGGATGAGCCTCACCTGGGGTATCGAGTCCTTCCTCGTGGACCGCGTCGATCACACCGACGCGATGTACGGGCAGGTCGACAAGGTGTTGCTCGGCGAGGGACTCGCGGAGGAGGGCGACAAGGTCGTCGTGATCTCGGGTTCCCCTCCTGGAATCCCGGGCTCGACGAACGACATGCGCGTGCACGTCGTCGGATCGGCGCTCAAGCCGAAGCGTCCCGTCTGGGAGTCGGGAAAGCACGCTGACTGACGCGACGCGTCGCGAGGCACCTGCTGACATCCGACCAGGCCGTTACCGCCACTTCAAGGGCACCGTGTACGTCGTCGTGGGAACCGCGACCCACAGCGAATCCGAGGAGCCGTTCGTCGTCTACCACCGTGAGGGCGACGAACGGCTGTGGGTGCGGCCTGCCGCGATGTGGAGCGAGACCGTCGACCGCGACGGCTACCTGGGCCCGCGGTTCGCGCCGCGCGACACCTAGACCGCTTCGACCCGAAGCGTGAGGGCTCGGGCGTCGTCGCTCACCACCGAGCCGATGTGCGGGGTGTGCCCGTACTTGGCGCGGAACGCCGCATCCACTGCGTCCTGCTCTGGAGCGTCGGCGGCCACCTGAACAACGGTAACGGCGAGCCGCGGGTCTTTCAGGGCACCCACCGCATCGCGTTCGGCGTTACGTCCGTCGGCAAGTGTGAAGGCTACGGGACGGCCCGCGCGGGCTCGGCGGTTCCACGCGGCCTTCTGGCCGTACGCCGACCGCACGTACGGAACACCGTCGACGGCGACGGCCCAGATCGGAGTCGCGATCTCGTCACCGCTGGCGCGGGTAGTGACAATGGTGACGGTGTTGGTGGCGCCGATGTGCTCGGCCAGGCGGGCGAAGTCGCTCATGCGGGGTTCAACCCACGGGTGACCCTCTTACTTCCCTGGGTACCGGATGTGGGACTTGAACCCACACGTCCTTTCGGACAACCGATTTTGAGTCGGTCGCGTCTGCCATTCCGCCAATCCGGCGCACGTGCGTTCGAGGCGCACGGCACATCCTCAACGTACCGTAGGCTCGATCCGTGAGTGATGCCACCGAAACGCCGGCCGCACCGCGCCGCGTCGTCGTCGCGGAAGACGAGTCGCTCATCCGCATGGACATCGTCGAGATTCTTCGTGACAACGGGTTCGAGGTAGTCGGCGAAGCGGGCGATGGCGAAACCGCCGTGCAACTCGCAACGGAGCTCAAACCCGACCTCGTCGTGATGGACGTGAAGATGCCGCAGCTCGACGGCATCTCGGCGGCCGAACGTCTTGCGAAGAACCACATCGCCCCCGTCGTTCTCCTGACCGCATTCAGTCAGAAGGAACTCGTCGAGCGCGCGACCGAGGCCGGCGCAATGGCGTACGTGGTGAAGCCGTTCACGCCCAACGACCTCCTGCCGGCGATCGAGATCGCTCTCAGCCGCTACCAGCAGATCGTGACCCTCGAAGCCGAAGTCGCCGACATGGTCGAACGCTTCGAGACCCGCAAGCTCGTCGACCGGGCGAAGGGTCTGCTCAACGAGAAGATGGGCCTGTCTGAGCCTGAAGCGTTCCGCTGGATCCAGAAAGCCTCGATGGACCGGCGCCTCACCATGCACGACGTCGCCCAGGCGATCATCGAACAGCTCGCGCCCAAAAAGTAGTCTGCGCGGAAGAAGTAGTCTGCGCGCCCAGGTCGGCGAGCAGGTGAATGGATGTCGCGAAGGCGCTCTCGATAGCTGCTGAACTGAGCGCGCAAGCGCAGCGCAAGGGCAGCGCAAGTCGCGAGTTCACGGTGTACGATGCGGCTAAGTTGCTCTAGACCTCGGCGGCGAATGGTGCGTCTGCGCCGATTCGAGGGGGAATCTCATGAGCGGCTTTGCGATCGTTGAAGGTGTTGTCACACACCACTCGGTCGACTCGTGTCCCGTTTGCCGTGCCGCCGTTGGCAGCCCGATGTGGTGGCCTGGAACCGAAAGTCAGCCCTCCGGCATGCCCAGACGTTCGATGGCGGTCGAGCGAGCGGGCGGCGGAGGCCGTCTCGGGCTGAAGTATCCACAATCGCCGCGCCCGAGCCTCACCAGCCCCGACACGGGTCGACGATTCACCAAGAAGGCAGGATCAACATGTCCAACCAGCTGATGCAGCCACGCGTCGCACCGATCTCGATTGCACTCGCGGCACTCCTCACCGTCGGGCTCGTCGCGTTCGCTGGCCCGCTCACGGCCCACGCCGCCGAACCGGGCGATGACGACTTCCTCGGCACGGCCGAGGTTTTCGCGATCATCGCGTCCGACACCATCACCGAGACCGCGACGAACGAAACGGTCGTCGTCGGCGACGTGGCGCTCGATCCCGGAACGGTCGTCGAACTGCTGCCGGTTCAGGTGAGCGGAGACATCCACATCTCCGACACTGTCTCGATCATTGCCGACGCCGACCTCAACACGGCTTACGTGATCCTCGCGAACACCGGAGCGACGGAGACGGTGGGTACGACGAATCTTGCGGCTAGAGTGACGCCCTACCTGGCGGGGGTGTACTTCTCCGCGAGCGATCTGCTTCTGGACGGCACGATCACGCTCTTCGGGTCAGCTGACGACGTGTTCATCTTCCAGGCCTCGACCGGCGCACTGACCATCGAGTCGGGCAGCGTCGTACAGATCATCGGGGGTGTTCAGGCCTGCAACGTCTACTGGCAGGTCGGGAGTTCTGCGACGCTCGGCACCAACTCCACCGTCGTCGGCACGATCTTGGCGGCGACGTCGATCTCTGCCCTGAACGGAGCAGAGATCGAGGGACAACTGTTCGCCGGAGCTACGAATGCGGGCGCTGTCACGCTCGACAACAACGTCATCGACAGTGGTACGACCTGCTTGCGGACATCGTCGACGACACCCACGGAGACCACTCCCACGGGAACCGCTGGACCCGCAGAACTCGCCGAGACCGGATGGGACGCTGATTCGCCGCTCATTCTGGGCATCGGCGCCGCGATCATCTTGTTGGGATCGCTGCTGCTCGTCGGGTCTCGCCGAATCTACGCCGCCGTTCCTCAATAACGGAGGGGGCTAGCGGATCTTCTTCAGGAAGTTCGTCATCCGCACGGTAGACAGGCGGTTGCCGGCGTCGTCGGTGATGACGATCTCGTGAGTGCACAGCGTGCGGCCGAGCGAGATGGCGCGGCAGGTTCCGGTCACCCACCCCGAGTCGACCGATCGCGAGTGGGTCGCGTTGATCTCGATCCCGACGGCGACGTAGTCAGGCCCACCGTGGATGGCCGACGAGAGCGATCCCAGCGACTCACCGAGCACGACGTGGGCACCACCGTGCAGGATGCCGACGACCTGCGTGTTGCCTTCGACGGGCATCCGGGCGACCGAGTAGTCAGCCCCGAGGATGTCGTATTCGATCCCCATCTTGACCGGCAGCGCTCCGCCGTTGTTCGAGAAGCGGGCGAGCAGTTCGGGGGGCAGATCGGCGGGGTACTGGGTCACGTGGATGCCCTCCAGGGCTGTCGGATGCGGCGGCTAGGCTTACGCGCGTGCCGGACTCGAAAAAGCCTACGCTCCTGCTCATCGACGGCCACTCACTCGCGTTCCGCGCGTTCTACGCCCTCCCGGTCGACAGTTTCGTCACCCGTGACGGGCAGTACACCAATGCGATCCACGGCTTTCTCTCCATGCTGAATCTGCTCCTGCAGAACGAACGCCCTAGCCACCTCGCGGTGGCCTTCGACAAGTCGCGCGTCTCGTTCCGAACCGCCGAGTATCCCGAGTACAAGGGCACCCGGGGCGAGACACCCGCGGAGTTCAAGGGGCAGATCCCGCTGCTGCAGGAGGCGCTCGCGGCGATGAACATCCCGACCATCGAGGTCGACAATTTCGAAGCCGACGACATCATCGCCACTCTCGCCACGCGCGGGGCCGCAGCTGGCTTCCACGTGCTCGTGACCTCGGGCGACCGTGACACGATCCAGCTGGTCAATGACGACATCACGCTGCTCTACCCGAACGCCCGCGGGGTATCGGAGTTGAAACGGTACGACCGGGATGCGGTGTTCGAGAAGTACGGCATCGAGCCTGAGCAGTACCCCGAAATCGCGGCTCTGGTCGGCGAGACGAGTGACAACCTCATCGGCATCGACAAGGTCGGCGAGAAGACGGCTGTGAAGTGGATCAAGCAGTACGGAACTGTCGACAACCTTCTGGCGCACGCCGACGAGATCACCGGCGTCGTGGGCGGCTACCTTCGCGACCAGCAGGACCGCGCCATCCGCAATCGCCGCCTCAACCGGCTCGTTACCGACATGGAGCTGCCGCTCGCCCCCGTCGACTTGGCCCGCAAGCCGATGAATGTCGAGGCCGTGCGCGATCTGTTCGGTCGGCTGCAGTTCAAGGCTCTCCTCGAGCGGCTGCTGAAGATCGAAGGGGTCACCGACGAGGCGCAACTGACGGATGGCGGCGCGGTGACGAGCCAGCTGCCGCCCGTGCAGACGCCCGCGGGCGTCGACCTCGAGGCCTGGCTCGCGAAGCACTCCGACGGCGGCACCGCCCCGCTCGGCGTGCGGGTCGCGCTGCTCAACGGCAGCGTCGATGGAGTCGGCATCTCGGGGGAGTCCGATTCGGCGTGGGTGCCGTGGGGTGACTCCGTGCTCAGCTCCTGGCTCGCCGGCCCTGCGCCGAAGCACGTGTACGACGCGAAACGGCAGGGCAAGGCGCTCGCGGCAGCCGGTGTGGAACTCGGCGGAGTCGACCTCGATCCCGCTCTGCAGGCCTGGCTGCTACGCCCGTCGCAGAAGTCCGAGACGCTCGCGTCGCTCGTGTACTACTACCTCGGCGAGAACCTCCCGCAGCCCGACCCGAATCAGCTGGTGCCCGAAACCGAGGCGCTGAGCCCGGCGAGCGAGGCGTGGTTCGTGCGCCGACTCGCGGTCGAACTGGCCGGGCGACTCGACGCCGGGTCGCTGCGCGTGCTGCACGACATCGAAGTGCCGCTGGGCCCGGTCCTTGCGCGGATGGAGGTGCAGGGCATCACGGTGGCCGCCCCGGTGCTTGCGGGGCTCAACGAGCGGCTCGGAACCCGGGCGGCCGATATCGCGACCCAGGCGTACTCCGAGATCGGTCGCGAGGTGAACCTCGGGTCGCCGAAGCAGCTGCAAGAGGTGCTCTTCGATCAGTTGGGCATGCCGAAGACCCGGTCGAACAAGACGGGCTTCTCCACCGACGCGCAGTCGCTGCAAGACCTCCAAGACCTGCACCCGCATCCGTTCCTCGAGCTCCTGCTGCAACACCGAGACGCGACGAAGATCAAGCAGATCGTCGAGACCCTGCAGAAGGGACTCGGCCCTGACGGACGGGTGCACACCAACTACGAGCAGGTCGGCTCGGCAACCGGACGGTTGGCTTCGAACGACCCGAACCTGCAGAACATCCCGATCAAGACCGAGGTCGGTCGGGAGGTGCGCACGGCTTTCGTACCGGGCGTCGGTTTCGACACTCTGCTCACCGCGGACTATTCGCAGATCGAGATGCGCATCATGGCGCACCTCTCCGAAGATCAGGGGCTCATCGAGGCATTCAACTCGGGCGAAGACCTGCACCGGTTCGTCGGCGCGCGAGTGTTCGGGGTCGCCCCGGCCAAGCCAGACGGCTACCCGACACCGATCGTGGGCGCACCCCGCTGCTGGCGCACCAACGCGCCGAACGGATGCGGCTCCTGCTCCTCCCGGTCCGCCAGCGACTGGGCGTCGGTGGAGTAC
>NZ_JANMSQ010000105.1:0-4976 GCF_031389465.1 Pseudolysinimonas sp. | reverse complement strand
GTCTCGTTGGTGGCGTAACCGAACATGATGCCCTGGTCGCCGGCACCCTGGCGGTCGAGGTCGTCGACACTGTTGCCTTCGCGTGCCTCGAAGGCGTGGTCGACACCCTGGGCGATGTCGGGCGACTGTCCGCCGATGGAGATCGACACGCCACACGAGCGGCCGTCGAACCACACGTCGGACCCGGTGTAGCCGATGTCGGTGATGGTCTTGCGCACGATGCCCGGGATGTCGACGTAGCTCGACGTCGTCACTTCGCCGGCGACGTGCACGAGCCCGGTGGTGACGAGCGTTTCGACCGCGACGCGCGCCGCCGGGTCGACGGTGAGCATCGCGTCGAGGATCGAGTCGCTGACCTGATCGCAGATCTTGTCGGGGTGTCCCTCAGTGACCGACTCCGAGGTGAACAGGCGCAGGCTCAGCGGAAACTCCGAAGGATCAGGGGACGAGGTCCAGAATGCGGTGGGCGATCTCGGACTTGGAGCCCGACGCCTCGGTCACTCTATCGCCGCTGCCCGTCACGACGACGACGTCGTTGGTCGCCGTGCCGAAGCCGGTCGTCCAGCCGACCCTGTTGAGGACAAGAAAATCGACACCCTTGCGGGCCGCCTTCGCCCGGCCCAACTCGAGCAGCGCATCCGGATCGGCTTCGGTTTCGGCCGCGAAGCCGATGATCGTCTGCCCCGGACGCCGGGCGGTGGTCAGTTCGCGCAGGATGTCCGGGTTGCGCACGAGCCGCAGGTCGAGCACGTCGCCCTGCGTCTCCTTCTTGATCTTGCCCTCGGCCACGGTCTCCGGCCGGTAGTCGGCGACGGCGGCCGCCATCACCACGACATCCGCGGTCTGGGCCTCGTCAAGAGCGGCCTCGCGCAGTTCGGCGGTCGTCGAGACGTGCCGCACCGTCAGCCCCGCCGGGTCGGCATCGAGAACGCCGTCTTCGATGTTGGCGACGAGCAGCACGACGTCGGCTCCGCGGTCGGCAGCAGCGCGGGCAATGGCGACGCCTTGGCGTCCACTCGAACGATTGCCGATGAAGCGCACCGGATCGAGAGGTTCTCGCGTGCCCCCAGCGGTGACGAGGATGCGGCGGCCAACCAGATCCCTTGGGCCGACCAGCGCGAGGGCCGTGGCGACGATCTCGTCGGGCTCGGCCATGCGACCCGGACCGCTGTCGGTACCGGTCAGCTGCCCCGACGCCGGGCCCACAACGTGGATGCCGCGCTCACGCAGCGTCGCGATGTTGGCCACCGTCGCGGCGTTGTTCCACATCTCGGTGTGCATCGCCGGCGCGATGAGAAGCGGGGCGGTGCTCGCCAGGATCGTGTTGCCGAGCAGATCGTCCGCGGAACCTGTCGCGATCTTCGCGATCGTATTCGCGGTCGCCGGGGCGACGACGATCAAGTCCGCGGCTTGCCCGATCGCGACGTGGCGCACCTCGGCAACGCCCTCGTAGAGGTCGCTGTGCACGAGGTTGCGGCTGATCGCCTCGAGGGTCGGGCGGCCGACGAATCGCAGGGCGTTCTCGGTTGCGACGACGTGCACGTCATGCCCGGCGAGCACGAGGGCACGCACGACGCCGACGGCCTTGTAGGCCGCGATGCCGCCGGTGATGCCGACGACGACGTTCATCAGCGCGGGTGCCCCGTCTATAGAGAGAACTACTCCGCGATGTGCTTGAGGACGAGCTTGTCCTCGTTGATCTCGTGCATCGCGACCGACAGCGGCTTGTCGTCGATCGTCGAGTCGACGAGCGGGCCGACGTTGTCGAAGAGCGAGCCTTCGTGCAGGTCGGCGTAATAGTCGTTGATCTGCCGCGCGCGCTTGCTGGCGAAGATCACGAGCTGGTACTTCGAGTCGACCTTCGAGAGCAGTTCGTCGATGGGCGGGTCGATGATGCCGCTGGTGCGATCGGCCATGGGATGTCTCCTGACATGATTCTCAATAACGCTGTCGTGACACGAATCCGAACGGTGGCTCAGATTTTGGGCACTGCGAGCAATTCTACGACCTCACGCGCAGCTTGGCTGACGTCTCGGTTGACGACTTTCACATCGAACTCGTCTTGGGCCGCGAGTTCGACCTTCGCGGTGTCAAGTCGGCGCTGCTGTTCTTCGGCACTCTCCGTACCTCGCCCGACGAGTCGGCGCACGAGTTCGTCCCACGACGGCGGCAGCAGGAAGACCAGCAGTGCCTCCGGCATCGCGGCCTTCACGGCCCGCGCGCCTTGGAGGTCGATCTCGAGAAGCACGCTCTTGCCATCGGCGAGTGCCCGGTCGATCGGCGGTCGCGGGGTGCCGTAGCGAGACGCGTTGTGTACCGTGGCGTGTTCGAGGAACTCCCCGCGCTCGATCATCGCGTCGAATTCGGCGTCGCTGAGGAAGTAATAGTGCTCGCCGTCGAACTCACCGGGCCGTGGGGGTCGGGTGGTGGCCGAAACGCTCAACAGCACGTCGGGATAGGCCTCTCGGATGTGCCGCGACACCGTGCCCTTGCCGACCGCGGTCGGCCCGGCAAGCACCACGAGTCGACTCTGCCTGCGAGGCGCGACCCCTTGACGCGCACCCAGGTAGTCACGCAACTCCGCCCGCTGCCGCACGCCGAGTCCGCCGACGCGTTTCGACGCGGCGATTCCGAGGTCGGCCATGATCCGCTCGGTGCGGGTCGGCCCGAGGGTCGGAATGCTCTTCAGCAGCTCGCTGACCCGCAAGGTCGCCTCCGCGGCCGCGGGGTCGCCCGCCCACGCGCTCTCCGCAACGGCGAGGGCGGTGCGTTCGCGTGACGCGACCTGCCGCTTCACTTCGGCTCGAGCGCGTCGAGCGGCTACGGCAGCCCGGGATCCGGCGGCTCGGTCGACCTCGGGGGGCTTCACGCGGGGCTCCCGCGCAGCTCGGCCTGGGCTCGGTCGATGGCCGACGCGATCCCGTCGGGCCCGGCCCCGAGGATCTCCCGCGAGACGTGCGCGGCAACCTGCGGGGCTGCCACGCCGAAGAGGGCGGCAAGGTCCCCGAGGCGGGCACCTTGCGCCCCGAACCCGGGAGCAAGAATCGGGATGCCGCCCAGCGACTCGGGCGCGATCCCGTAGTCGGAAAGTCGGATGGTCGCACCCAGCACGAGCCCTGCGGTACCCGGAAGCGTCGCGACCTCGTCGACGATCCCGGCCGCGACGGAACGCCCATCGGCGCGCACCGCGGTCTGCGTCGCGACCGATTCGGGGTTCGATGTCGCGGTGACGACGATGACGCCCTTGCCGTGTCGCTCGGCCAGCTCCAGCACCCCGCTCAGTGACCCGAGCCCCTGGTAGGCGTACGCCGTCATCGCGTCGGCTTCGAGCGGCGACCCCGGCGCCAGCCAGGCTTCCCCGTAGGCATCGACCGTCGTGCCGATATCGCCGCGCTTGGCATCCGCGATCACGAAGAGTCCGGCCGCACGAGCAGCAGCGAGCACGTCCTCGAGCGCGGCAAAGCCAGCCGACCCGAGACGCTCGAAGAATGCGACCTGCGGCTTGACCAGCCCCGCCCGACCGGCCACGGCATCCACGGTTCTCAGCCCGAACTCACGCACCCCGGCCGCCGAATCCGGCAGCCCCCAGGTCGCCAGCAGCGCGGCGTGCGGGTCGATGCCGACGCAGAGCTGCCCCGACTCGGCGAGAGTCGCCAGCAGCCGCGTCGCGAAGGTCATCGGGCGACCGGCTCCCGCGCCGCCGCTTCTCGCGCGGCCAGGCTGGCGGCGCGATCCTTGGCGTAGTCCTGCAGCGACCGCACCCGCATGGCACCCCGGGCGACCTCGAACGAGGCGACGGCGGCACCGAGTTGGGCGATCGTGGTGAACAACGGCTTGTCGGCGGCCACGGTGGCCGTGCGGATCTCGAATCCGTCGGCGCGCGCGGAGCGTCCCGACGGCGTGTTGATCACGACATCGATCTTGCCCGCATTGATGAGTTCGACGATCGATGGGTCGTGGGCATCCGTCTCTTGGCCCATGAAGAACTTGCGAACCGTTGTCGCGGGGATGCCATTCCTGGCAAGAACTTCCGCCGTCCCCGACGTCGCGACGATGTCGAACCCGAGCTGGGTGAGCCGCAGAATCGGCAGCACGATCGCGCGCTTGTCACGGTCGGCCACCGAAACGAACACTGTCCCCGACGAGGGCAACCCGCCGTAGGCGGCATCCTGGCTCTTCGCAAACGCCCGCGGGAAGTCGGCGTCGATGCCCATCACCTCGCCCGTCGAGCGCATCTCGGGGCCGAGCACCGAGTCGACGACATGACCCTCGCTGGTGCGGAACCGCTTGAACGGCAGCACCGCCTCTTTCACTGAGATCGGGGCGTCGAGAGGCACGTACTCGCCGTCTTCGGCGGGCAACAGGCCGTCGGCGACGAGCTGGCGGATGCTGCGGCCCACCATGACAAGAGACGCGGCTTTCGCGAGCGGGATGCCCAGCGCCTTCGAGACGAACGGCACCGTGCGGGAGGCACGCGGGTTGGCTTCGAGCACGTAGAGCACGCCCGCACCGATCGCGAACTGCACGTTGAGCAACCCGCGCACGCCGATGCCTTCGGCGATCTTGCGGGTTGCTTCGACGACTTGGGACTGCACGTCGCGGCCGAGCGTCACGGGCGGCAGCGTGCACGCGGAGTCGCCGGAGTGCACCCCGGCCTCTTCGATGTGCTCCATGATGCCGCCGACGTACAGCTCTTCGCCGTCGTAGAGGGCGTCGATGTCGATCTCGAGCGCGTCGTCGAGGAACCGGTCGACCAGCAGCGGTGAGCCGGGCCCGATGATCGCCTGCTCGCGCACGCGGTCGAAGTAGTCCTCGAGGCTCGGAGTGTCGTAGACGATCTCCATGCCGCGACCGCCGAGCACGAACGAGGGGCGCACGAGCACCGGGTAGCCGATGTCTTCGGCGACGACGACCGCGGAGGGCGCATCCGTCGCCGTTCCATTCTTCGGCGCGAGCAGTCCGGCGGCGTCGAGGAT
>NZ_JANMSQ010000102.1:0-4319 GCF_031389465.1 Pseudolysinimonas sp. | reverse complement strand
CAGCAGCCACACCAGCCACCCAACTTCCTGAAAACGGAAAGTCGGCCTCACCCGACGATGTGCATCGCGCGCGCGGCGTCGGTGATCGAACCCGACAGCGACGGGTAGACGCTGAACGCGCGGGCGAGTTGGTCGACCGTGAGACGGTGCTCGACCGCGAGCGCGATCGGCAGGATGAGGTCGCTCGCCTTGGGCGCGACAACCACGCCGCCGATCACGGTGCCCGAGCCGGTGCGGGCGAACAGCTTCACGAAGCCGTCCTTGATGCCCATCATCTTCGCGCGCGGGTTGCTCGCGAGCGGGAGCTTGTAGATCTCGCCCTGCGCGATTCCCTGCTCGATCTGGTGCTGCGACCAACCGACGGTGGCGACTTCGGGCTGCGTGAAGATGTTGCTCGTCACGTTGCGCAGTTCGGTCGGGGTGACGGCGTCGCCGAGCGCGTGGAAAACCGCGGTGCGACCCTGCATCGAGGCGACGGATGCCAGCGGCAGAAAGTCGCTCGCATCGCCCGCCGCGTAGACCGAGGGCATCGAGGTGCGGGCGACGCGGTTGACGCGGATGTGCCCCGACTCGGTGAGCTGGATGCCGGCCTCGGCGAGCCCGATCCCAGACGTATTCGGCACCGACCCGAGCGCGAGCAGCGCGTGCGATCCGGTGACTTCCCGGCCGTCGACGAGTTTCACGATCACGCCATCGGCAGAACGCTCGACCGACGCCATGCGGCTCTTGTTGAGCACCGTCATGCCGTTGCGGAGGAACACGTTCTCGATGACGGTCGCGGCGTCGCTGTCTTCCCCCGGCAGAACCTGGTCGCGGCTCGAGACGAGGGTGACCTTGGCGCCGAGGGCGAGATAGGCGGAGGCGAACTCGGCGCCCGTGACGCCCGAGCCGACGACGATCAGGTGCTCGGGAATCGTCTCGAGCGAGTAGAGCTGGGTCCAGGTGAAGATCCGCTCGCCGTCGGGCTTTGCGGTGGACAGTATGCGAGGCGAGGCGCCCACGGCGACGATGAGGGTGTCGGCGGTGATCTCGTCGAAGTCGGTGCGGGCCTTGCCTCGACCGGTCGACGCGATGATCGTGTTGGCATCCTCGAGTCGTCCGTCGCCCTGCACGATGCGCACGCCCGCGCGCACCAGCTGCGCCTTCATGTCGGCCGACTGCTGTTGCGCGAGGGCGAGCAGGCGCTTGTTGACCGCACCGAGATTGACCGCGACTTCGGGACGCACCGGGCGGCCCTTGTCGTTGCGGGTGAAGAACTGAACGCCGAGGTCAGCCGCCTCGCCGACGGCGGTCGCCGCCTCCGCGGTCGCGATGAGCGTCTTCGACGGCACGACGTCGGTGAGCACCGCCGAGCCGCCGACGCCCGCCCGCTCGACGAGGGTCACCTCGGCCCCGAGTTGCGCCCCGGTGAGGGCGGCTTCGTAGCCCCCCGGTCCACCGCCGAGCACTGCCAGACGGTGGGTGCGCTCGAACTCGTATGGCATGCCCTCATTCTCACAGGAATCCCGGACGGGCCGGGCTCGGCCGCGTTCTAGAGTGAACGGATGAGCACCGCACCTCATCCCCTCGACGACCCGGCAGCCGATCCGTTCGCGATCGCGAAGGAGGCCGCCGCGCAGCTCGCCGAAGCCACCGGTATTGCGAAGCACGATATCGCGCTCACGCTCGGCAGCGGGTGGGCGAAAGCCGCCGACCTGATCGGAGAGACCGTCGCGACGGTGCCGGCAACCGACATCGTCGGTTTCAGCAAGCCGGCCCTCACCGGACACGTCGGCACGCTCCGCAGCATCCTCCTCCCCAGCGGTAAGCACGCGCTCGTCATCGGAGCACGCACGCACTACTACGAGGGCCACGGGGTGCGCCGCGTTGTGCACTCGGTGCGTACCGCGGCGGCGGCAGGGGCATCCATCATGGTTCTCACCAACGGCGCCGGTGGCATCAAAGAGCACTGGACTCCCGGTACTCCTGTGCTGATCTCCGACCACCTCAACCTCACCGCCGACTCGCCGCTCGAAGGCGCGACCTTCATCGACCTCACCGACCTCTACGCGCGGCGCCTGCGCGACATCGCGCGCACGGTCGAGCCCGGACTCGACGAGGGCGTGTACACCCAGTTCCGCGGCCCGCACTACGAGACTCCGGCCGAGGTTCAGATGGCGAAGGCGATCGGCGGCCACATCGTCGGCATGTCGACGGCGCTCGAAGCGATCGCGGCCCGCGAAGCCGGGATGGAGATCCTCGGCTTCTCGCTCATCACCAACCTCGCTGCTGGAATCTCGCCCGACGCGCTCAGCCATGCCGAGGTCCTGCAGGCGGGCAAGGATGCCGAGCCGGTGATCTCCGACCTTCTCGCCCGCGTCGTCGTCGCGCTGTAGTTCGATGGGAAACATCGACGACGCGCGGGCTTGGATCGCGCAGGACCCCGACCCTGTGACGCGTGCCGAACTCGACGCCCTGGTGGCGCAGGTGGAAGCGGGAGAGGATGCCGCAGCTGCCGACCTGGCCGAGCGCTTCTCCGGCCGTCTCGAATTCGGCACCGCCGGGCTCCGGGGTGAACTCGGCGCAGGTCCGATGCGCATGAACCGGGTGCTGGTCGCCCAAGCCGCCGCCGGGCTCGCGGCCTATCTGCTCGCGCGGGAACCGCATCCCTCGGCCGTGATCGGCTACGACGGCCGCCACAACTCCGCCGTGTTCGCCCGGGACAGTGCGGCGATCCTCGCGGGAGCGGGAGTACAGGCGACGATCCTGCCTCGGCCGCTGCCGACGCCGGTGCTCGCGTTCGCCGTGCGCGAGTTGCGGGTGAGCGCCGGCATCATGGTCACCGCGAGTCACAACCCGGCCCGCGACAACGGGTACAAGGTCTACCTCGGCGGCGCCGACGGCGGATCCCAGATCGTGGCACCGGCCGACGGCGAGATCGCTGCCGAGATCGTCCGGGCAGCGACCGTGCCCTTCGCCCAGCACCCCACCTCGTCGGATGTCCACACCGCCGACGAGGCGCTCATCGACGAGTACGTGCGCCGCACGGCCGAAGTGGCGGGCGAACCCGCACCGCTGCGCTACGTGTACACGCCCATGCACGGCGTCGGGCGCGAGGTCGCCGAGAAGGTGTTCGGTTCGGCGGGCTTCGCGGCACCGATCATCGTCGCGGCGCAGGGCGACCCCGACCCCGACTTCCCGACCGTGGCGTTCCCCAACCCCGAGGAACCCGGGGCGATGGATCTCGCGTTTCAGGCCGCCCGCGACGCCGACGCCGACCTGGTGATCGCGAACGACCCGGATGCCGACCGCGTCGCCGTCGGAGTTCCCGACCCGGAGACGCGCGGCGGCTGGCGACGGCTCACCGGCAACGAGGTCGGTTGGCTGCTCGGCTGGCGCGCCGCCCGGGAGCACGACACCGGAACCCTCGCCTGTTCGATCGTCAGCTCGCCGGCCCTGCGCGAGGTAGCCCGCGTGCGCGGCCTCGACTTCGTGGAGACCCTCACCGGCTTCAAGTGGATCTCCCGCGCGTCCCGCCTGATCTACGGCTACGAGGAGGCGCTCGGCTACCTCGTCGACCCCGGGAAGGTCCGCGACAAGGACGGCATCTCGGCCGCGGTCGCGGTGCTCTCGCTGTTCTCGGAATTACGGGCGACGGGCGAGACGCTGGAGTCCCACCTCGACCACTTCGCGCTCGAGTTCGGCGCCTTCTCGTCGGCCCAGATCTCGATCCGGGTCGCCGACCTCGCCGAGATCCCGCGCACGATGGCTCGCCTGCGCGCCGACCCGCCGACCGAGGTCGGCGGCATCCCGGTCGACGGTGTCGACGACTATCTGCTCGGCGTCGACGGCTTCGCCGCCAACGACATCCTGCGACTGCGGCTTGCGGGCGGCGGGCGCGTCATCGTGCGCCCGAGCGGTACCGAGCCGAAGCTCAAGTGCTACCTCGACGCGTCGTCTCGCGAGGGGTCGGCGACCGAGCGTCGCGCCGCCGCCGCCGCATCCGTCGCAACGCTCGAAGCGGGGATGCAGGCCCTGCTGGGCTGAACGGTCAGAGTGCCCGCGACCACGCCACTTCGCGGGCAAGTCGTTCGGTCTCTACGAACAGCCGCACCTGATGCGTCGTCGCCAGTGCGGCAACGAGCTGGGCGCGATCTGCGGGCGCGAATCCGAGCCTCACCCAGAACGGTCCCGAGCGCCTACTGAACAGCCACGCCGTCTCGGCGCCCGCGTCGGCAGCGGCGTCGAGAGCGAAACGAGCGAGCGCTGTGCCTCTCCCCGCCGCCCGACCGTCAGGATGCACGGCGACGCTCCGGATGAGGGCGTGTCGGCCATCGGCG
>NZ_JANMSQ010000101.1:0-3371 GCF_031389465.1 Pseudolysinimonas sp. | reverse complement strand
CAGGAGGCTCGCACCCCCGACGAGGGCTCCGTCGACATCTGTTTCGCGCATGAAGCCCGCGATGTTCGAGGATTTCACGCTGCCGCCGTAGAGGATGCGGGTGGCCTGCGCGACGTCGTCACCGAGCACCTCGGCGATGACCACACGCAGGGCAGCGCAGACCTGCTGAGCTTGTTCGCTCGTCGCGGCTAGCCCGGAGCCGATCGCCCAGACCGGTTCGTAAGCGACGACGATCTCGGAACCCTTCGTCACGCCTTCGAGAGCGACCCGCAGTTGGCCGACCGGGACAGCGCTCGGGCCGTGCTTCTCAAGGTCGTCAGCGGTCTCGCCGACGCAAATGATCGGAACGATGCCGTGGCGGTGCGCCGCAGCGACCTTGGCCGCGATCGCCTCATCCGTCTCGCCGTGGTACTGCCGACGTTCGGAGTGGCCGATGATCACGTACTTCGTGTCGAGCGCCTTGAGGAACTGCCCCGAGATCTCGCCGGTGTACGCGCCGCTGTCGTGAGCGGAGATGTCTTGCCCGCCGAACGCGATCGGCAGGTCGTCGGCGTTCACCAGCGTCTGCACGCTGCGCAGGTCGGTGAAAGGCGGGAACACCGCAACCTCGGCCGCGCCGAAGTCGTGACGCGCGTCCTTGAGGGTCCACGCCAGCTTCTGCACGAAAGCGATCGACTGCAGGTGGTCGAGGTTCATCTTCCAGTTGCCCGCGATCAGCGGAATCCGCTGCTTCCGAGAAGTCATGTCTGCTGCCATCCGAGGACCTCCAGGCCGGGAAGCGTCTTACCTTCGAGAAATTCGAGGCTGGCCCCGCCGCCGGTCGAGATGTGACCGAACTGTTCATCGGCGAACCCGAGTGCGCGCACCGCGGCCGCCGAGTCGCCGCCGCCGACAACCCCGAGGCCGTCGACTTCGGAGAGCGCCTGCGCGACCGCGCGGGTGCCTTCCGCGAAGGCGGGGAACTCGAACACGCCCATCGGGCCGATCCATAACACGGTGTGCGACGAGCGGATGTGGGCCGCGAACGCGGCAGCGGTCTCGGGCCCGATGTCGAGCCCGATGCCATCGGCACCGAACGGAGTCTCTTCCAACGCCTCCGCACGAGCAACGACGTGCTCGGCGTCGGCTGAGAAGCCGGATGCCATCACGATGTCGGTGGGCAGCACCAGCTCGACTCCGCGCTCTGCGGCCTCGGCGACGTAGCGCTTCACCGTCTCGAACTGCGAGTCCTCGAGCAGGCTCTTGCCGATCTTGTGGCCCTGTGCGGCGAGGAAGGTGAAGAGCATCCCGCCGCCGATCAGAAGCCGGTCGACCTTGGGCAGCAGCGCGTCGATCACGCCGAGCTTGTCGGAGACCTTCGAACCGCCGAGCACGACGGCGTAGGGCTTCGCGGGGCGGGCGGTCAATCGGTCGAGTACGTCGAGTTCCGTGGCGATGAGCAAGCCGGCCGCGGACGGGACGGCTTTCGCCAACTCGTACACGCTCGCCTGCTTGCGGTGCACGACCCCGAAACCGTCCGACACGAAGACATCGCCCAGGGCGGCGAGTTCGGCCGCGTACGACTCGCGTTCCCGCGCATCCTTCGAGGCTTCGCGCGGATCGAACCGCAGGTTCTCAAGCAGCGTCACGCCGTCACCGACACGCTGAGGCGCGAAGGCGACCGGCTCACCCAACAGTTCTTCCAAGCGGACCGCGACCGGGGCGAGGCTGAACGTCGGGTCAGGGGCGCCGTCGGGACGGCCGAGGTGTGACATCACCACGACCGACGCGCCCGCTTCGCGCAGCCTCCGGATCGTAGGAACCGACGCGCGCACGCGTCCGTCATCCGTGATCCGGCCGCCGTCGAGCGGCACGTTGAGGTCGCAACGGAGCAGGATGACCTTGTCGGCAAGATCGCCGAGGGTCTCGATGGTGCGGAGGCTCATGGGTTTCGAGGCGAGAGCCCGCGGGCTCAGAGGCGGGCCGCGACGTACTCGGTCAGGTCGACGAGGCGGTTGGAGTAGCCCCACTCGTTGTCGTACCACGCCGAGAGCTTCACCTGGTCGCCGAGAACGCGCAACAGGCCAGCGTCGAAGATCGACGAGTGCGGGTCGGAGACGATGTCGCTCGAAACGATCTCGTCTTCGGTGTACTTGAGGATGCCCTTCATGGGTCCCTCGGCCGCAGCCTGGTAGGCAGCCTTGATCGCGTCGACCGTGACCGGCTTCGACGCGGTGACCGTGAGGTCGGTGATCGAACCGGTCGGCACGGGAACGCGCAGCGCGAAGCCGTCGAGCTTGCCGATCAGCTCGGGCAGCACGAGGCCGAGCGCCTTGGCAGCACCGGTCGAGGTCGGAACGATGTTGATCGCCGCGGCACGAGCACGGCGGAGGTCGCTGTGCGGGCCGTCCTGCAGGTTCTGGTCGGCGGTGTAGGCGTGGATGGTGGTCATCAGCCCGCGCTCGATGCCGAACTCGTCGTTGAAGACCTTGGCGAGCGGGGCGAGGCAGTTCGTGGTGCACGAGGCGTTCGAGATGATGTGGTGCGACGCGGGGTCGTACAGGCCCTCGTTGACACCCATCACGAAAGTCGCGTCTTCACCGGACGCCGGGGCGGAGATGAGCACCTTCTTGGCGCCGCCGCCGTCGATGTGCTTGCGGGCATCCTTGGCGTCGGTGAATCGGCCCGTCGACTCGATGACGATGTCGACGCCGTAGTCCGACCACGGCAGGGCTGCGGGGTCGCGCTCTTCGAAGACGCGGATCGGCTTGCCATTGACAACGATCTGGTTGCCGTCGTAGTCGACGGTTCCGTTGAGCCGGCCGGTGATCGAGTCGTACTTCAGCAGGTGCGCGAGCGACTTGTTGTCGGTGAGGTCGTTGACAGCAACGATCTCCAGGTCGCTGCCCTTGGCGAGAGCCGCGCGGAGGTAGTTCCGCCCGATCCGTCCGAAGCCGTTGAGACCGATCTTGACCGACACAGATGCTCCTTGAAAGTGGTCGTGGGGGTGTGTGGTGGCGGTGGCGGAAAGCGGCCGAGATCGGACCCTCGAAAGGTCGGGATCCCGGCCGCACACAGCTCCGATGAACGGGGCTTTGAGCCTCTACGACAGTAGCAGCAGCCCCGCGGCTCCCGAACGCGCCGCCTCAAACCGCGCACCGGCATCCGCCCAGTTGGCGATGTTCCAGAAGGCCTTCACATAGTCGGCCTTGACGTTGACGTAGTCGAGGTAGAACGCGTGCTCCCACATGTCGAGCTGCAGGATCGGGGTGACACCCAACGGGGTGTTGTTCTGCTGGTCGTACAGCTGGTGGATGAGCAGACGTGAGCCCACCGGGTCCCAGGCGAGCACGGCCCAGCCGGAACCCTGGAGGCTGTTGGCGGCGGCGCCG
>NZ_JANMSQ010000091.1:0-2532 GCF_031389465.1 Pseudolysinimonas sp. | reverse complement strand
CCGAGCCACCCGCCGGGGCGTAGCACCTGGTACCGTCCAGCGCCGTCGTGGTACAGCCGCTGTCACCCGAGCAGACCGTGTCCTGGATGTTGTCGCCGCTTTGCGTGCCGGCGCGACATGTGGCGTAGGTCTTCAGGAACGGCTCGACGCTGGTGCACGTGAGGCCCGAGTCACCATTGCCGGTGCAACTCTCCTGCACTTCCGCAGCGATCATCGCGGTCAGGCTGCAGGTGCTTCCGGCGCAGGACTTGTCGGCCACCCAGACGCCGGTGCGGATCGGCAGGCCAGTCATCGGGGCGGGGGTGGGGTTCGCGGTTCTGCCCGCCCGCATCGGTGAGACGATGCGCAGGCACGCCGACGAGGCGATGGCCGAAGTGCAGGTCACTCTCGCCGGGATGGCATCGGGCGGCCGCGCCGACGAAGTCACCCTCGCCGGGCGTGACGCGCTCGAGCGCTTCGAGGTGTTGCGGTCGGAAGCCCAGTCGGCGCGCCGCGGCTGGCCGCTATCGCGCCACGATCGCATCCTCGCCGAACAGATCGGTGCCGGGGCGATCGTCGCCCGCGAACTGCGGGCGGCCGTGCACGACTACCGCGCCCGGGTCGTCGATCGTCCCGGGTTCAGCGCTGCGGTGGGCGAAGTGTCGGCCAAGGTCGCCGCCGTGCGCGCCGAACTGATCGGCGGCCCGTCCCGGCAGCGCGAGGAGCCTCCCGCAACGGGGCCGACGGCACCCGAACACGGTCTCGTGCGGCTCGAACTCGCGATCGACGGCCTAGCGGTCGCCCTCCGCGCAGGCTGAGGCCGACGCCGGATCACACCGGCTGCTTCAGTACCGACTTCTTGTAGGGCGAGACCGAGGAGTTGCCGGGTATCCAGAACCGCCACGGGTAGGCGTCCGATCCGCCTTCGCCGGAGACTCCGGTGCGTGGCCCGGTCTCGACGACGGCGATCGGATGCGGCGGCAGGTCGAGCCGGAAGAGCTCCCCCAGCCGCGCACCGTCATCGGCGAGAGAGATACCGAGGGCGACGCACAGCCGCGCGGGACCGCGGGCGAGGTCGGCATCCGTCTTCGACGTGACGCGCCGCGACCGGGCGACGTCGAGCCCGGCGACGACCTCGCCGGCGCGCAGAAGCACCGCGGTCGCCTCACCCTCGGCGCCGACGACGATGTTCGCGCAGACGTGCATGCCGTAGCTGAAGTACACGTAGAGGTGGCCCGCCGGGCCGAACATGACGGCGGAACGGCGGGTGCGGCCGCGGAACGCGTGGGACCCGGGATCGTGCTCACCGAGGTACGCCTCCACCTCGGTGAGGCGCACGCTGACGTCGCGGCCGTGCAGCACCGCACCGAGCAGGAGCGGCGCGACGTCGGTCGCGGGCCGCGCCAGAAATTCGCCGAGAGGCGTCAGACGCCGACTCCGCCGATTGTGACCAGGTAGACCGCGACGAGAATGGCGGCAACGGCGAGACCGACGATGAGCGGGAACAGCCACGGACGCTTCGCGTCGGATGCCTCCTGCCGGGCGCGGCGGCCCTCGCGCGCGGCCTGGGCGCGGTCCTTCCAGTCGCTGTTGCCGGAAAGTGTCATCAGGACTCCTTGAGTTCAGGGGCGCGGAGCGATTCCGGGGCGAGTGCGCGCACCGCGGCGGTGAGGGCGGTGAGTTGTTCAGCGACGCGGGTCGGAGCGGTGCCGCCGATGCCGGAGCGCGACGCGATCGACCCGTCAACGGTGAGCACCTCGCGCACGTCGGGCGTCAAGCGGGGGTCGATCGCGGCGTAGTCGGCATCCGTGGGTTCGTGCAGGTGCAGGTCATGCTCCTCGCAGAACCGCACCAGCGCACCAGCGATCTCGTGCGCCTCACGGAACGGCACACCCTGCCGCACGAGGTGGTCGGCAACGTCGGTCGCGAGCGAGAAGCCTTCGGGGGCGAGAGCACGCATCCGGTCGGTGTCGAAGGTGAGGGTCTCGACCATGCCCGCGAAGGCCGGCAGCACGAGCTCGAGAGTCGCGACGGAGTCGAAGACCGGCTCCTTGTCTTCCTGCAGATCGCGGTTGTACGCGAGCGGAAGGCCCTTGAGCGTCGTGAGCAGACCGGTGAGGTTGCCGACGAGCCGCCCCGCCTTGCCGCGGGCGAGTTCGGCGATGTCGGGGTTCTTCTTCTGCGGCATGATGCTCGACCCGGTCGAGTAGGCGTCGTCGAGGCGCGCGAAGCCGAACTCGCGGGTGGTCCAGAGGATGACGTCCTCGGCGAACCGTGACAGGTCGACGCCGATCTGCGCGGCGACATACGCGAACTCGGCGACGACATCCCGAGCGCTCGTCGCGTCGATCGAGTTGGGCAGCGGAGCGCCGAGGTTCAACTCACGCGCGACGATCGAGGGGTCGAGCCCCAGCGCTCCCCCGGCGAGGGCTCCCGCGCCGTACGGCGAGGCCTGCGCCCGCACCCGCCAGTCCCGCAGCCGCTCCAGGTCGCGCACGAGTGGCCAGGCGTGGGCGAGCAGGTGGTGAGCGAGCAGGATCGGCTGCGCGTGCT
>NZ_JANMSQ010000002.1:0-1598 GCF_031389465.1 Pseudolysinimonas sp. | reverse complement strand
GCCCCGCCTATCTGGATGGCGGGGCTTTTGTTTTTTGCGGAGAATCTGATGGCACGACCCGATCGCACAGAAGAGCTGAGGAACATCCTCACCCGCCGCATCCTGGTCCTCGACGGAGCGATGGGGACGATGATCCAGCGGTACGAGCTGGACGAAGCGGCGTTCCGCGGCGACCGGTTCGCCTCTCATTCGCGCGACCTCCGCGGCGCCAGCGACGTCCTGGCCCTGACCCGCCCCGCCGTGCTCGACGAGATTCACCGGCAGTACCTCGCGGCCGGCGCCGACATCATCGAGACGAATACGTTCAACGCCCAGGCGATCTCGTTCGCCGACTACGATCTCCAGGCCTATGTCTACGAGGTCAACAGAGCGGCAGCTGAGATCTGCCGGCGCGCGGCCGACGAGCTCTCGACGCCGGAAAAGCCCCGCTTCGTGGCCGGCGCGATGGGCCCGACCAACCGCACCGCGTCGCTCTCACCGGACGTGAACAACCCCGGGATGCGCGGCGTCACCTTCGACGAGCTCGTCGATGCGTATTACGAGCAGGTGCACGGACTCGTCGACGGAGGCGTCGACCTGCTGCTGGTCGAGACCACGTTCGACACACTCAATCTCAAAGCAGGGCTCTTCGCCATCGAAAAGTACTTCGAGGACACGGGCATCACGCTGCCGGTCATCGCCTCGATCACCATCACGGATGCCTCCGGCCGCACCCTCAGCGGGCAGACGGTGGAGGCGTGCTGGAACTCGATCGCGCACGCACCTCTCCTCGCGGTGGGCATCAACTGCGCGCTCGGTGCCGAAGAGATGCGCGCCCATGTCGAAGAGCTGTCGACGCTCGCGCCGATCTTCATGTCGTGCTATCCCAACGCCGGCCTGCCCAACGCTCTTGGCGGTTACGACGAGACTCCCGACATGATGGCCGCCGTCCTGCGCGACTTCGCCGAGAGCGGCTGGCTGAACATCGTCGGCGGCTGTTGCGGCACGACACCGGACCACATCCGCGTCATTGCGGACACTGTCGCCACGTTTGCGCCGCGCATCCCGGCGACGGTCGAGCCGCACCTGCGACTGAGCGGCCTCGAGCCGCTCACGGTCACCGCAGACTCGAACTTCATCATGGTCGGCGAGCGCACCAATGTCACCGGCTCCCCGAAGTTCTCGAAGCTGGTCAAAGAGAACGATCTCGAAGGTGCGCTGCGAGTCGCCAAGCAGCAGATCGAAGGCGGCGCGAACATCCTCGACGTGAACATGGACGAGGGTCTGCTCGACTCCGAGAAGATGATGTCCGACTTCCTCAACCTGGTCGCCTCGGAGCCCGACATCTGCCGCGTTCCGCTCATGGTGGACAGCTCGAAGTGGTCGGTGATCGAGTCGGGACTGAAGACACTCCAGGGAAAGTCGGTCGTCAACTCGATCTCGCTCAAGGAAGGGGAGGACGCGTTCCGGCATCACGCGCGGCTGTGCAAACGCTACGGCACCGCCGTCGTGATCATGGCTTTCGACGAGCAGGGACAGGCCGACACGGTCGAGCGCAAGGTCGCCATCTGCGCGCGCGCGTACGACATCCTGGTCAGCGAGGTGGGCTTCGATCCCAC
>NZ_JANMSQ010000336.1:0-1850 GCF_031389465.1 Pseudolysinimonas sp. | reverse complement strand
CTACTGATGGGTATCCGCAAGTACAAGCCGACGACTCCGGGTCGCCGCGGCTCCAGCGTTTCCGACTTCGCCGAGATCACTCGGTCGGAGCCGGAGAAGTCGCTGGTCCGTCCCTTGCACGGCAAGGGCGGTCGCAACTCCTACGGGCGTGTCACGACGCGTCACCAGGGTGGCGGTCACAAGCGCGCCTACCGGCTGATCGACTTCCGGCGGCATGACAAGGACGGCGTACCGGCGAAGGTCGCTCACATCGAGTACGACCCCAACCGCACCGCTCGCATCGCCTTGCTGCACTACGCCGACGGCGAGAAGCGCTACATCATCGCGCCCAACAAGCTGTCGCAGGGCGACGTGATCGAGAATGGCGCGTCGGCCGACATCAAGCCGGGCAACTCGCTGCCGTTGCGCAACATCCCGGTCGGTACCGTGATCCACGCGGTCGAGCTGAAGCCTGGCGGCGGCGCGAAGATCGCCCGGTCTGCCGGCGCCAGTGTGCAGTTGGTGGCCAAGGACGGTCCGTACGCCCAGCTGCGGATGCCGTCCGGTGAAATCCGCAACGTCGATCTGCGCTGCCGCGCCACGATCGGTGAGGTCGGCAACGCCGAACAGTCCAACATCAACTGGGGCAAGGCCGGCCGGATGCGGTGGAAGGGCAAGCGCCCGACCGTACGAGGCGTAGCCATGAACCCGGTCGACCACCCGCACGGTGGTGGTGAGGGTAAGACCTCCGGTGGTCGCCACCCGGTGTCGCCGTGGGGTCAGTCCGAAGGCCGCACCCGCCGTCGCAAGGCCAGCGACGCTCTCATCGTTCGCCGCCGCAAGACCAACAAGAAGCGTTAGGGGTTGACCACGCGATGCCACGCAGCCTGAAGAAGGGCCCGTTCGTCGACGACCATCTGCTCAAGAAGGTCGACGAGCAGAACGGCAAGGGCACCAAGACGGTCATCAAGACCTGGTCCCGACGCTCGACGATCATTCCGGACATGCTCGGTCACACGATGGCCGTGCACGACGGGCGCAAGCACGTCCCGGTGTTCGTGAGCGAAGGCATGGTCGGGCACAAGCTCGGCGAGTTCGCCCCGACGCGCACATTCAAGGGTCACATCAAGGACGAGCGGAGGGCGCGACGTGTCTGACACTCAAGCGCCCGGCGCACGCGCTCAGGCCAAGTTCGTCCACATCACGCCGATGAAAGCCCGGCGCGTTGTCGACCTCATCCGCGGGATGCAGGTCAACCAGGCGCTCAACGTGCTGAAGTTCGCGCCGCAAGCGGCGAGCGAGACTGTTTACAAGGTGTTCGCGAGCGTAGTGGCCAATGTTGAGCACAACAACCAGCTGCACGACAAAGAGAAGCTCTTTGTCAGTGAAGCGTTCGTGGACGAGGGTCCGACCGCCAAGCGGTTCCGCCCTCGTGCACAGGGACGTGCTTATCGAATCCGCAAGCGGACGAGCCACATCACGGTCGCCGTCGAGTTGAGGGAGAGGACCCGCTAGTGGGCCAGAAAGTTAACCCGCACGGGTTCCGACTCGGCATCACGACCGAGTGGAAGTCGCGCTGGTACGCAGACAAGCTGTACAAGGACTACGTCCGTGAGGACGTGGCGATTCGCCGCCTCATGGCCAAAGGCATGGAGCGCGCCGGAATTTCGCGCGTCGACATCGAGCGCACCCGTGAGCGGGTACGCGTCGACATCCACACCGCCCGTCCCGGCATCGTCATCGGACGGCGCGGCGCAGAGGCCGACCGCATCAGGACCGAGCTCGAGAAGCTGACCGCCAAGCAGGTCCAGCTCAACATTCTAGAGGTCAAGAATCCCGAGATCGACGCCCAGCTCGTCGCGCAGGGTGTC
>NZ_JANMSQ010000335.1:0-7063 GCF_031389465.1 Pseudolysinimonas sp. | reverse complement strand
GGGTCTTGGCGAGCTTGACGCTCATCCCCTGCACGACGAGCGGGTTGGCCAGCCACGCCCGCGCCGCGCGTTCGGGGATGCGGCGGGCGACGGCGTAGTAGAACCGAGTGGCGCCGATGCCCGCGACCTTCGCCGGGTCGTCGGCGATCGGGTTGATCAGGATGACCGCCCGTGCGAGGAGTCCGTCGGCGACGGCGTGCGAGACGACGATCGATCCGAACGAGTGGCCGAGGAGGATCGCGCCGGCCGTCGAACCGGCACCGAAACCGAGTTCGTCGAGGAAGGCACGAAGCCAGGCCCCGTACCCGGCGATCGAGTGCGGTGCGTCCGTCATCGGGGTGGAGTCGCCGAACCCCGGCAGGTCGGGCGAGATGATGTGGAAGTCGGGCAGCAGCTTCACGACCGGCTCGAGCCCGTGGTGGTCGCCGCGGTACCCGTGCACGACCACGATCGTCGGGCCGTCGCCTCGGGTGCCGTACTCCCAATAGCGCACCCGGCTGCCCAGCACCTGGAGGTCTCGCGTGACAGTGTCCATCGCGGACGAGTCTACGAGCGCCGCTGCCTAGACTCGGAGCGTGACCTTCACCGCTCCGATCACGTTGCCCGGGCTCGCTCTCGACCCGCAGTGGTACCGCCGCTCGGTTTTCTACGAGGTCATGGTGCGCTCGTTCGTCGACTCGAATGGCGACGGCTCGGGTGACCTGGGCGGCCTGATCTCGAAACTCGACTACCTGCAGTGGCTCGGCGTCGACGCACTGTGGATTCCGCCGATCTTCTCGTCACCGCTTCGTGACGGCGGCTACGACGTGGCCGACTACCGGGCGATCTTGCCCGAGTTCGGCACCCTGGACGAGTTCCGTGAGCTGGTCACAAAGGCGCATGAGCGCAACATGCGCATCGTCATCGACCTGCCACTGAACCACACCTCGGACGCCCACGAGTGGTTCCAACAGTCTCGCTCCGACCCCGAGGGTCCGTATGGCGACTTCTACGTGTGGAGTGACTCCGACGAGAAGTACCCCAACATTCGCATCATCTTCACCGACTACGAAGACAGCAACTGGGCGTTCGACCCGGTGCGCCGGCAGTTCTATTTCCACCGGTTCTTCTCGCACCAGCCCGACCTCAACTTCGACAACCCTGCCGTCCACGACGCCGTGTTCGACATCATCCGATTCTGGATGGATCTCGGCGTCGACGGCTTCCGACTCGACGCGATCCCCTACCTGTACGAGTCCGACGAGGGCACCGGCGAGGGCGAGCCCCCCACTCACGAGTTCATCAAGGCCGTCCGACGCATGATGGACACCGAGTACCCGGGACGGGTGATGATCGCCGAAGCCAACCAGTGGCCGAAAGAGGTCGTCGGCTTCATGGGCACGAATGACGATCCGCAGTGCCACATGGCGTTCGACTTCCCGGTGATGCCCCGCATCTTCTACTCGTTGCGCTCACAGTCTGCGGCCGAGTTGACGCGCGTTCTCGCCGAGACCACCGACACCCCCGACGGAGCAGGTTGGGGTGTGTTCCTGCGCAACCACGACGAGTTGACCCTCGAAATGGTGAGCGAGGAATATCGGCAGGCGATGTACGGCTGGTACGCCTACGACCCGCGGATGCGCGTCAACGTCGGCATTCGCCGTCGCCTCGCTCCGCTACTGGACAATGCACGGCAAGAACTCGAGTTGGCTCACGCACTGTTGTTCTCGCTTCCCGGGTCGCCCTTCCTGTACTACGGCGACGAGATCGGCATGGGTGACAACATCTGGCTGCCCGACCGCGACGCCTCACGCACGCCCATGCAGTGGACGCCCGACCGCAACGCCGGCTTCTCGACTGCCGACCCCGGGAAGCTCTACCTGCCGGTCGTGCAGTCGCTCGTCTACAACTACACCCTGGTGAACGTCGAGTCGCAGCTCGCGCAGTCGCGCTCACTTCTGCACTGGGTGCGCAACGTCATCCACGTGCGCAAGGCCCACCCAGTGTTCGGACTCGGTTCGATCCGCGTGCTGCCGACCGACGATGAGTCAGTCCTCGCGTTCGTGCGCGACTACGCCGGCTCCGGCTCCTCACACGGCGACCGACCGGAACAGGTGCTCTGCGTCTACTCCTTCGCACACAACCCGGTGGCGGTGACGATCAACTTCGACGGTTGGTACGGCGCTCCGTTGCGTGACCTCTTCGGGGGCGGCGACTTCCCGCAGATCGGCGATGATGGGCGCCTGACGCTCACCCTCGGAACCCAGTCGTTCTATTGGCTGGGCATCGGCGACGCGACACGCTAATACCGCACGGGTGTACCCGGGTCGGCGGCCCGCGTCGTAGCCTGATCCAGTGGGGACATGGCAGGGTCGCCTGGGTGTCGCGGAGTTCGCGATCTCGGGCCCGGATCAGGACACGGCACGCATCGTCGCGGCGCGCGTGGCGGTGCTCGACGACGACGGCGCCGAACTGTCTCGCTGGGACTGGGGTTCAGATCGGGCCGACGCGGTCGTGGGCGAGGTTGCTCAGACGCTGCGCACGCTGCTCGCGCTCGGCATCCCGATTGCGACCTTCGATGCGACGGGTGGACTCACGGTGCTCGACCGCGAGTGCCGCCGCCGCGGGATCGAGCCGCTCGCCGAACCTGCACCGATTCTCGATCCGCTGCTCCTCGACGAACTGATCGAACCCGAATTCGATGGCGCTCGCACCCTCAACGCCATGGCCGAGCGGTACGAGGTGTTGCCGGGATCGCTCGCTGCCGGTCGAATCGTTCTGGCGATGTCGCAGCGCGAAGAGTTCGCGGGAACCCCGGCCGCCCTGCACGCGCGACAGCGGGGCATGATCGACGGCTGGCCGGTCGTGCCGCTCGACGACATCCGTACCATCGTCGACACCCAGCCGATCCCCGCACCGGCGCCGCGCCCGAGCGACACGGTGCCCATGTTCGAGTTCTCGGAGACCGGCGTGCTCGCCCTGGTGGCGCCACCTGAGGTGGTCCCCCCGCAGTCTGCTCCCCCGCCCCCACCGACCCCCGCCCCGGGACGCATCCACGTCGCTGCGGCGATCGTGACCGACACCGCGGGGCGGGCGATCGTCGTGCGCAAGCACGGCACCACCGGATTCATGCAACCGGGCGGCAAGATCGAACGCGGCGAGAGCGCCCTCGCGGCCCTGACCCGCGAGCTGCAGGAAGAGCTCGGGCTCGACGTGGATGTCGACGCAACCGAGTTTCTCGGATCGTACGAGGCCGCGGCCCTCAACGAGCCCGGACAGACCGTGCGCGCCGAAGTATTTGCGCTCGCGACCGACCAGGAGCTGACCCCGGCCGCGGAGATCGCCGAGATCTATTGGCTTGAGTCGCCCGACGACACCGACTCGGTCGAACTCGCCCCGCTCACCCTCGATGTGATGCTTCCCCTGTGGGCGGCGCGGCGGCCCGCGCTGTTCTAGGACGCTGCCTTTCTCGGACACTGCTGCCCAGAGCATGCACAAGCCCCGCACCGGTTCGGTACGGGGCTTTGCGTGGCTGAGGTGAGGGGCTAGTTCTTCTTCTCGCCGAAGCCCTTGTAGCGCGAGTTGAACTTCTCGACGCGGCCAGCGCTGTCGAGGATGCGCTGCTTACCCGTGTAAAACGGGTGCGACTCGGAGGAGATCTCGACGTCGATGACCGGGTAGGTCTCGCCATCGAGATCGATCGACTTGTCGCTCTTCACCGTCGAACGGGTCAGGAAGGTCGCGCCGCTCGCGAGGTCGCGGAACACGACGGGCGCGTACTCGGGGTGGATCTCGGACTTCATGGCGCTACCTCGAAAGAAACGAAGGGAAGATGGCCGAACGGCCAAGGAGCGACTTTACCAGAATTCGGCGCCCGACCGGGCGCGTTTCGGGTGCCTAAGCGGCGCGAGCCGCGAACCGACCCGCGGCTGAGGTCAGTTCGATAGGAAGTCCGAACGTGGTCGAGAGATTTTCGCCGGTGAGCACGTCGCCGATCGGCCCGGAGGCCGTCACCGCTCCGTTCGCGAGAAGCAGTACGTGGCTGAACCCCGGTGGGATCTCTTCGACGTGATGCGTGACCATCACCATCGCGGGCGACTGGGAGCTACTCGCGAAACCGCCGAGCAACTGAAGCAGCTCTTCGCGAGAGCCGAGGTCGAGGCTTGCCGCCGGCTCATCGAGCAGCAGCACCTCGGGGTCTGCCATCACGGCGCGGGCGATCTGGACGCGCTTCTGTTCCCCGTCGCTGAGGGTGCCGAAACGGCGGTCTTCGAAAGCCGAGAGCTTCCACTCCGCCAGCACGCGTCGGGCGCGGTTGACGTCAAGCTCTTCGTAGACCTCGGTCCATCGTCCGGTGACCGCGTAGGCGGCGGTGAGCACCACATCCAGTACGACCTCGTCGGCCGGGATGCGCTTCGCCATCGCCGATGAGGCGAGTCCGATGCGGGGCTTGAGCTCGAAAACGTCGGACTTTCCCAGTCGCTCGCCCAGAAGGGTCGCGTTCCCCGACGTCGGGTGCATCGCCGCCGCGGCGATCTGCAGCAGCGTGGTCTTGCCGGCGCCGTTGGGACCGAGAATGACCCAGCGCTCCTCTGACTGGACGACCCAATTCACCTGGTCGAGGATGCGGGAGCCTCCTCGAACGACGGACACCTTCGAGAAGTCGAGCACCGGGGAGGACATGGTGCCCTCAGCTTACGTCGACCAACTCCGCGTAGATGGCACGGGTGCGCTCGGCGATCGACCCCCAGCTGAACTCGGCCTCCGCTCGCCGGCGCCCGGCGATGCCCATGAGGCGCGCGGCGGCCGGATCGGCGACGACTGCGGAAAGCGCGGCAGCGAGGTCGGCGATGAACTGCTCAGGATCAACCGGCGTGCCGGTGCCATCCTCGACCTGCTGGATGGGTACGAGGCGGCCGGTGACACCCTCGGCAACGACCTCGGGGATGCCGCCGGTGGCGGTGCCGACAACGGGCAGCCCACACGCCATGGCTTCCAGATTCACGATGCCGAGCGGTTCGTACACCGACGGACACACGAACGTCGTCGACGCCGACAGCAGCGCGGCGAGTTCCGGCTGCGAGAGCAACCGGTCAATCCAGATGACGCCGGTGCGTTCGGCCTGAAGGGCGGCGACGCCGGCCTGCACCTCGGCGAGAATCTCCGGAGTGTCAGGGGCGCCCGCGCACAGAATGAGCTGCACCTCGGGGGCGAGTCGCCGTGCGGCCGCGAGCAAATAGGGAAGGCCCTTCTGCCGGGTGATGCGCCCGACGAAGATGACGCTCGGCCGGGTCGGGTCAACGCCGAAGCTCCGCACGATCTCAGGCTCGTCGACCGGGTGCCAGCGCTCAAGGTCGATGCCGTTGTGCACGACCCGCACCTTTGCGGGGTCGATCGCCGGGTAGCAGCGCAGGATGTCGGCACGCATCCCGTGGCTCACCGCGATCACGGCGTCGGCGCTCTCGAAGGCCGTGCGTTCGATCTCGCTCGAAATGCGGTACCCGCCGCCGAGTTGTTCGGATTTCCACGGGCGCAGTGGTTCGAGGCTGTGAGCAGTGACGACGTGCGGGATGCCGTGCAGCAACTTCGCAAGGTATCCCGCACCGTTGGCGTACCAGGTGTGCGAATGCACAAGATCGGCACCGGCGACATCCTGGGCGATCTGCAGGTCGACCCCGAGGGTGGCGAGTGCCGGGTTCGCGGTCGTGAGCTGCGGCGGCACGAGGTAGGCGTGCACATCCTCCTCGTCGCGGGGCATCCCGAAGCACCGCACGACCACGTCGGTGTTCGGCCGCAACGCCGCCACCAGCTCCGCCACGTGCACGCCGGCGCCTCCGTAGACCTCCGGCGGGTACTCGCGGGTAACCACGTCGACTCGCATTCTGTGAACGCTAGTACACCGCCCCCGTCAGTGGCCCGTACTGTTGACCCATGGCGGCGAAGAAGGTGTTCGGGATTGTCCTCGCGGGCGGCGAAGGCAAGCGCCTCATGCCATTGACCGCCGACCGGGCGAAGCCCGCGGTCCCCTTCGGCGGGGGCTACCGACTGATCGACTTCGCGCTGTCCAACCTCGTCAACTCGGGTCTGCGCCAGGTGGTCGTTTTGACCCAGTACAAGTCGCACTCACTCGACCGCCACGTGTCGCAGACGTGGCGACTCTCCGGACTTCTCGGCGCGTACGTCGCCTCTGTACCCGCTCAGCAGCGTCTCGGTAAGCGCTGGTTCTCGGGGTCGGCCGACGCCATCCTGCAGAGCCTCAACCTGCTGCGTGACGAGCGGCCCGACATCGTCGTGGTGGTCGGCGCGGACCATGTCTATCGCATGGACTTCGCCCAGATGGTGGAGGCGCACATCGAGTCGGGCGCGGGCGTTACGGTCGCGGCGATCCGGCAGCCGATCGGGCTCGCCGACCAGTTCGGGGTGATCGAGCTGGATGCGAAAGACCCGCATCGCATCAAGGCCTTCAAAGAGAAGCCGAAGGATGCCGTCGGCCTCGCCGATTCCCCCGGCGAAGTTCTCGCCTCGATGGGCAACTACGTGTTCAACGCCGACGTGCTCATCGACGCCGTGCAGCGTGACGGCGACCGGCCGGACTCCAATCACGACATGGGAGGCGACATCGTTCCCGACTTCGTGGCGCGAGGCGATGCAGCGGTGTACGACCTGCAGCGCAACCAGGTGCCTGGCGCGACCGACCGCGACCGCTACTACTGGCGCGATGTCGGAACGATCGAGTCCTTCTTCGATGCCCACCAAGACCTGATCTCGGCTCTTCCTGTCTTCAACCTCTACAACCGGGACTGGCCGATCTTCAGCCAGCAGCTCAACTCGCCGCCGGCGAAGTTTGTCCGCGATGGCGAGAACGCGGTAGGCACAGCGATCGATTCCATCGTCTCGCTCGGCTGCGTCGTGTCGGGCGGGCACCTCGAGCGCAGTGTGCTCGGCCCCTGGGTCACCGTCGAATCGGGGGCGAAAGTCGTCGACTCGGTCATCTTCGAGCGCGTCCGCATCGAGGATCGGGCCACCGTGCAGCGCGCTATCCTCGACAAGGACGTCGTCGTCGAGTCCGGGGCCACCGTCGGCG
>NZ_JANMSQ010000304.1:0-2087 GCF_031389465.1 Pseudolysinimonas sp. | reverse complement strand
CGACGTGCGCTTCCTGCGCGCCTACGGTTCCGACACCGCGGGCGGCCTGATGACGACCGAGCCGAGCATCGTGTCGGCCGACGCCACCGTCGCGGAGGGGCTCGCGCTCATCCGCCGTCACGAACTCGCCCCCGCGCTCGGCGCCGCGGTCTGCGTGACCCTGCCACCGTACGAGCCGCCCACCGGACGGTTCCTCGGAATGGTGCACTTCCAGCGGATGCTGCGCTACCCGCCGCACGAACGGCTCGGCACCCTGCTCGACACCAGCCTTGAGCCGGCGCGGCCCGACACGAGCGCGGCCGAGGTGTCACGCATCCTGGCCTCGTACAACCTCGTGTCACTGCCCGTCGTCGACGAGCAGTACCGACTCGTCGGGGTGGTGACCATCGACGACGTCCTCGACTATCTGCTGCCGGACGACTGGCGAAGTACCTCGGACGACCCTGAACCCGCCTCGGTCGGCCTGCAGAGTGCCGGAACCGCAGCCATCCCGACCCGCAGCATGACCGGAAGGAGGACGCCGAATGGCCCGCACACCTCGTCAAGTACGTAACGACCACCGGCTCGACCTTCCCAAGGGCGCCCGCGGCACCTTCTCGTCGCCGTTCGGAACCTTCCGCCCGTCGGGCCGCGACCGCATGGGCCGCTTCTCGGAGTCGTTCGCCCGCGCGATGGGCACGTCGTGGTTTCTCATCGGGATGTCGGTGTTCGTCGCCGCCTGGCTCGCGTTCAACACCCTCGCGCCCGAGCATCTGCAGTTTGACCCGCGGCTGACCAACTTCACGCTGCTAACCCTCATCCTGTCGTTGCAGGCCTCCTACGCGGCGCCGCTCATCCTGTTGGCGCAGAACCGGCAGGATGACCGTGATCGCGTGCAGATCGAACAGGACCGGCAGCGTGCCGAACGCAACCTCGCCGACACCGAATACCTGGCGCGCGAGGTCGTCGCCCTGCGGCTCGCGATGAAAGATGTCGCGACGAAAGACTTCATCCGCGCAGAACTGCGCGCCCTGCTCGAGGAGCTTGAAGTCGACGACGACAATGCTCCGAAGAAGACAGCACAGCAGAAGTGACGGCTGAGGCAGTTCGCGCGGCACTCGGTCGGGTGCTCGATCCAGAGATTCGTCGGCCGATCACCGAACTCGACATGGTGCGTGGGGTCGCCGTCACGGGCGGCGTCGCGACGGTCGAACTCGTGCTCACGATCGTCGGCTGCCCCGCCGCCGACACCATCGAGCGGGATGTGCGCGCCGCCGTACTCGGCGTGCCAGGTATTGCGAGCATCGAGTTGACCGTCGGCGTGATGACCGTGCCCGAGCGGGAGGCGCTCGTGGCGCGGCTTCGGGGAACCCGCACGACCCAGTTCGGACCCGACACCCTCACCAAGATCTACGCCGTTACCAGCGGCAAAGGCGGCGTCGGCAAGTCGACACTCACCGCCAACCTCGCGGTCGCCCTCGCCGCTCGCGGGCTGAAGGTGGGCCTGGTCGATGCGGATGTCTTCGGCTTCTCGATTCCCGGCATCCTCGGGCTCGGTGCCGACGCCCGCCCGACGAAGGTCGGCGACCTGATGATGCCACCGTCGGCCCACGGGGTCGCGGTCATCTCGATCGGCATGTTCGTCGACGGCTCCACCGCGGTGTCGTGGCGGGGGCCGCTGCTGCACCGCACCATCCAGCAGTTCCTCACCGACGTCTGGTTCGGCGACCTCGACGTGCTGCTGCTCGACCTCCCGCCGGGCACCGGAGACGTCGCCATCTCGATCGGCCAACTACTCCCGCACGCCGAAGTGCTCGTCGTCACCACCCCGCAGCCCGCCGCTGCCGACGTCGCCGAGCGCAGCGGACTCGTCGCCCGGCAGACCGGTCAGACCGTCATCGGCGTCGTCGAGAACATGACCGGCGAGCTGTTCGGCTCGGGCGGCGGGGATGCCGTCGCAGCGCGGCTCGAGGTGCCGGTACTCGCGCGCATCCCGCTCTCCGTGCCGCTCCGCGAAGGCGGGGATGTCGGCGCCCCCGTCGTACTGGCCGACCCGAGCGACCCGGCTGCCGCCGCCATCCTCACGCTTGCCGATACCCTCGCCGCAC
>NZ_JANMSQ010000296.1:0-4268 GCF_031389465.1 Pseudolysinimonas sp. | reverse complement strand
CGACGTGCTCGCGCTGCTCGACCGGCTGCCTCGGGAGCGCCGCCAACCGTCGCTCATCTTCTCGGTCGCCACTTGGCTCGGCGTCGAGGTGATGGACTACGCCGGATTCCGCACCTGGCTCGTCGAGAACTGGCCGGCTGTCGAGGCGGCGGCCCGCGAGCGGCGCACCCAGACCAACGAAGTCGGCCGCTGCGCTCCGCTCGTCGCGGCTCTTGACCGCATCCCCGGCCCCCTCGCCCTCCTTGAGGTCGGCGCGTCCGCGGGGCTGTGCTCGATCCCGGAGCGGTACTCCTACCGGTTCGGCGATGACCCACTGCTGGGCGCGGGGAAGCCGCTGATCGAGTGCGCGGTCGACGGGCCGGGTCTTGCGCCGGTGGCACTGCCCGACATCCGCTGGCGGCTCGGCCTCGACCTCAATCCGCTTTCCGCCGAGAATGCGGACGACGCGGCGTGGCTCGAGGCTCTGGTGCCGCTCGATCGGCCCGACCGTCGGGAGCGGCTGCGCGCTGCCCTCGCCACCGCCCAGCACGACCCGCCGCGGGTGATCGCGGGGGACGCCCTCGGCGATCTCGCGGATGCTGTGGCCGAGGCACCCGTCGACCTCACGCTCGTCGTCGTGTCGTTGGGCACTCTCGTCTACCTGTCGCCGGAGGCGCGCTCGGCGTTTCCGGCAGAGGTTGCGGGTCGTGGTGCTCGGCTGGTGACCCTCGAGCAGAGCGGCGTCGCCGACCGTCCCACCGACCGGGTGCCCGCGGGGCGGTTCGTACTGGCGATCGACGGCGAGGCGATCGCTGAGGCGAGCCCCCACGGAGACCGACTGAGTGCGGTCTGAAGGTCGTTCTGGGCGCGGCGAGGCATCCTCGCGCTGCGGTCGCCGGTGCCTAGGATCGCCGCGTGACCGACCCTCGAGACGCGGAGCTGCCGCGGACCGAGCTCGACGAAACCGAGCTGCGTCTGCTCGCTTTCGAGCGCGCCTGGGCCGACCGGGTCGGCAATCGGGAGGCCGCCATCCGCGCCGAATTCGGCGTCTCTTCAGCTCGGTACTATCAAATGTTGTACGCGCTCATCGATTCACCACTCGCGGTGCGGCACGATCCGCTCCTCGTTCGCCGCCTCCAGCGGCTCCGTGACTCGCGACGCGGGGCCCGAGCCCGCCCCTTCACCTCCGACAGCCAGGACAGCACCGACTAATGGCCAGCACGACCCACGACCGCTTCGACGACATCCCCGACGACCTCGTGCGCGTCGGTGCGCACCGGGCTCCCGTCAAGCGCGGCCGTGGCTGGATCAACTTCGCGTGGGCGGCTCTCGCGACGGGCGTGCTCATCGTCGGCGGCCTATACGGACTCTCCCGCGTCAACCCGGCGATCTCGTTCGAGATCCCTGTTCTCGGCGGAGATGCTGCCGAACCGGGCACGACGTCGACGCCCGAGCCCGAAGCGACCCCGCTCACCGATCCCGCGCTCGTCGACCCTGCTCTCAACCTGACGATCTCGGTGTTCAACGCCTCGCCGACCGACGACCAGGAGGATGCCGCAGCCGCGCAGATCACTCAAGCGAACTGGCCGCAGCCGGCTGCAGCCGTCGCGAGTGAGCGCGACCAGGAGCTCACGGTCATCTACTACAACGGCGCCCAGTTCGAGTCGATCGCGCTCGGCCTCGCGCAACTGTTGGGCACCGACCCCGCGAACATCGCGAACTCGGACGCCTATCTCGGTGCTCCGGTCACCATCGTGCTCGGCGCCGACTACGTGCCCCCGGCGGCCTGACCCTCGGCCAGAACACGGGCGTGTTACGCGGGTGTTTAATCTGTGTGATTTTCTCGATTTCTGGTGCCGATGAACGCCTTCGAGACCGATCGGCTCCGTGCGCGCGGCTAGCATTTCGGTCAGGGTCGCTGGGTAGTGGCCCGAGTGAGCACGCAGTAGGGAGCACCGATGGCCCAGGGCACCGTGAAGTGGTTCAACGCCGAAAAAGGGTTCGGATTCATCACCGTCGAAGGGGGAGACCAAGACGTCTTCGTCCACTATTCGGCGATCGACATGACCGGGTTCAAGGTGCTCGAAGAGGGCCAAGCGGTCACCTTCGAGATCGGAACCGGGCCGAAGGGGCCGCAGGCCGAGTCGGTGCGGCCGGCCTGAGCATCCGCGCCCTAGCATGACGGGCATGGGTCAGGGGCGGGGAGGTCGGGCGGTTGCGGGAGCGCTGAGCGGCCTCGCGTTGCTCACGGCGTGCGCGCAGGGGCCGATGCCCACTCCCACACCGACCTACTCATCCAGCTACCTCACGCCGGAGCCGACGGCACTCGCCCCGCTCACCGGTGAAACCGTTCCCGTGGGTGCGCTGACCGCGCCGTCGCTCGCGGCGAAGGTCGACAATCATCCGGATGCTCGTCCGCAGTTCGGGCTCGAGCGCACCGACCTCGTCTTCGAAGAGCTGGTCGAGGGCGGCCTCACCCGTTACGTCGCGGTTTGGCACTCCGACGTTCCCGCC
Organism: Pseudolysinimonas sp.; assembly: GCF_031389465.1. Taxonomy (GTDB): domain Bacteria; phylum Actinomycetota; class Actinomycetes; order Actinomycetales; family Microbacteriaceae; genus Pseudolysinimonas_A. Next base: position 1,775 of record NZ_JANMSQ010000296.1, on the reverse strand, counting down.
GAGATCGGGCCGATCCGCAGCATCCGCCCGATGGATCCCGACATCGTCTCGCCGCTCGGCGGCATCATCGCGTACTCCGGTGGGCAGCAGCGGTTCGTGACGATGATGCGCGACACCAACGTCTACAACGCCATCCACGGACAGGCCGACACGGACGACCTGATGTTCCGCGTCGACGGGCGGCCGAGCCCGCACGACGTGTTGGTGCGGGCGCCCGAGCTCATCGCGCGGCACCTCGACCTGCCTGCTCCAGCCCAGCAGTTCTCGTTCGCCCCTGACGTCGCGTCGTCGTCGGCCGTCCGCGAGGGAACGGCAACCGAGTCGATGGCGTTGCGCTTCGGGTCGTCGTCTGCCCCATCGTGGGGGTGGGATGCCGTGCGCGGGGTGTGGGCGCGATCCCAGAGTGGCGTTCCCGATGTCGACAACGCCGGTGTGCCGTTTTCCGCCGTCAACGTCGTGATCATCCGGGTGCCGGTCACGGTGAGCCAGGGCATCCCGAAAACCGAACTGATCGGCACCGGCGAGGCGTGGGTCAGCACCGGAGGGATGACGATCCATGCCACCTGGTCGAAGGGCTCGCGCGGCGAAGCCATCCGCCTGGTCGACGACACGGGCACCGTCATCCGCCTCGCGCCGGGCAACAGTTGGATCGAACTGGTGCCGCTCTCGGGAAGTGTCGCCTTCACGGCGCCTCCACCTCCTCCGCCCCCAGCGCCGACGGAGTCGCCCGCGCCGTAGCGCGGCTTGCACTCTCTGTAGGCGAGTGCCAAGATAATCCCTGGCACTCGCGCGTCGTGAGTGCCAAGTTCTACGTCCGGGAGGGACGACACACACTCATGGCAAAGATCATCGCTTTCGACGAAGAGGCCCGCCGCGGCCTCGAGCGCGGGCTCAACATCCTGGCTGACGCTGTCAAGGTCACGCTTGGCCCCCGCGGCCGCAACGTCGTGCTGGAGAAGAAGTGGGGTGCCCCCACCATCACCAACGACGGCGTCTCGATCGCCAAGGAGATCGAGCTGGACGACCCCTACGAGAAGATCGGCGCCGAGCTGGTCAAAGAGGTCGCCAAAAAGACGGATGACGTCGCCGGTGACGGAACGACCACCTCGGTCGTGCTCGCCCAGGCGCTCGTTCGCGAAGGCCTGCGCAACGTCGCGGCCGGCGCCGACCCGATCAGCTTGAAGCGCGGCATCGAAAAGGCCGTCGAGGCCGTCATCGCCGAACTCGTGAAGAACGCCAAGGAGATCGAGACGAAGGACGAGATCGCCGCGACCGCGTCCATCTCGGCCGGCGACACCGAGATCGGTGCGCTCATCGCCGAGGCGATCGACAAGGTCGGCAAGGAGGGCGTCGTCACCGTCGAGGAGTCGAACACCTTCGGCACGACCCTCGAGCTCACCGAGGGCATGCGCTTCGACAAGGGCTACCTGTCGCAGTACTTCGTCACCGACCAGGAGCGTCAGGAGGCCGTCTTCGAAGACGCCTACATCCTGATCGTCAACTCGAAGGTCAGCAACATCAAGGACCTGCTCCCGATCGTCGACAAGGTGATCCAGGCGGGCAAGCAGCTGCTGATCATCGCCGAGGATGTCGACGGCGAGGCGCTCGCGACCCTGATCGTCAACAAGATCCGTGGCATCTTCAAGTCGGTCGCCGTCAAGGCCCCCGGCTTCGGTGACCGCCGCAAGGCGCAGCTCGCCGACATCGCCATCCTCACCGGCGGCGAGGTCATCAGCGAAGAGCTGGGCCTCAAGCTCGAGAACGCAACGCTCGAG
>NZ_JANMSQ010000294.1:0-9033 GCF_031389465.1 Pseudolysinimonas sp. | reverse complement strand
ATCAATGAATTGTTTTTTTACTTTATTTTTAATTATGCTAGGCAATACTACATTTTTTGTGCTGATCAGATAATTAATTTTCATCTCTTCTATAAATTGGACTTGACTTTCAGAAACCGATTTATAGTTTCCTTTTTCTTTTTGCTTTTCTACATAAATCCAGAATGGTGTATTTCTCAAAGCATCTTTTTGCATATTTGACAATCTTTCATCAGAAGATACTGGAAAACTATGAGGTGAAAGAGAAAGAGGGAAAGTGGTTTGCGTCGGCAAGTCTGCGTAAGAGATTTCTTGATCCAAGGGAGCTGGGGAATTGGTCGAACCATATCAGAATGTGCGTTCTCCTATCGAGAGCGGTCAAGAAGATGCACATGATGGGCTTGGCGCACTCTGATCTTTCATACAAGAATGTGCTTGTTGATCCATCGAAAGGCCTCACCTGTATTATCGATGTCGATGGCTTGGTTGTCGCTCAAAACACGATCACCGGCTTGACGGTGACGCCGTGATGCATGTCCTCGGCAGCCTGGCCGATCTCGTCGAGCGAGTAGCGCTTCTCGAGCTTCTCGAGCGGCAGCTTGCCGTCGGCGTGCAGGGCGATCAGCTGCGGGATGAGCGTCGCCGGATCGGTGTCGCCCATCGTGACGCCGCGCAGCACCTTGCCGGAGAGGATGCCCTGGATGTCGACGGGAATCTCGGTGCCGGGAGGCGGAGCCCCGCACACCAGCACCGTGCCGCGCACGGAGGCCGCATCCAGCGCTTGGCGTGCGACGCCCGGGTTGCCGGTGGTGTCGAAACTCAGCGCGACACCGCGGCCACCCGTGAGCTCGGCGAGCCGCTCGGCGACGTTCTCGGTCGCGCCGTTGATCGTCGCCGTCGCCCCGAGCTCCATCGCGAGCGCGAGGCGCTCGTCAACGATGTCGATGGCGATCAGCTGAGCGGGATTGCGCAGCGCTGCGGCGATGACCGCAGAGAGGCCCACTGCCACCGACCCGTAGACGGCGACAAAGACGTTAGCGTCGGGATCAAGGACGTTACACATCGACCCTAATCCGGTCAGCACCCCGCAGCCGAGCGGAGCGAGCACGGCGAGGTCGGCATCGGGGTCGACCTTCACGGCCGAACGCTCATCGGCGATCGCGTACTGGGCGAACGACGACTGGCCGAAGAAGTGACTCGCAATCGGAGCCCCGTCGCGGGTGACTACACCCGACTCGTCGGAGCGCAGCATCCCGAGCAGGTTCCGCGGCAGCCAGGTCTCGCAGTACGCCGGGTGCGCCGACGTGCAGGCCGCGCACGACCCACACGACGTGAAACTCAGCAGCACCTTGTCGCCCACTTGTAGCCCGGTGACGCCGGCGCCGACCTTCTCGACGACGCCGGCACCTTCGTGCCCGATGATCCCGGGCGAGGGAAAGGGAATCCCGCCAGCGATCACACCGAGGTCGGTGTGACACAGCCCGGAGGCCACAAGCTTGACGAGCACCTCCCCCGGCCCGGGATCAGAGAACTCGACCTCGCTGACGACGAGTTCTCCCGGTGCGTTGAGCACCGCGGCTCGACCGCTAGTCACCGTGCCACCACTGATCACGGTGTCGGTCAAGGTCACTGGGTTGGCCGAGGTCACTGTGCCGCGCTCTGTTCGAGGTTGAACACGATGGAGTGCGAGCGCTGGTACGACGCCATCGCCTCCGGGCCGCCTTCGCGTCCCCAGCCGGAATCCTTGACGCCGCCGAACGGAACCGCCGGGTCGAGCAGCGCCCAGCCGTTGACCCAGGTGATGCCGGCATCGAGCTGCGCTGCAACCCGGTGCGCCTTCGCCAGGTCGGCCGTTTGAATGCCGCTGGCCAGGCCGTAACGGGTCGAGTTGGCGAGGCGAATGGCCTCCTCCTCGGTGTCGAACGGCTGCACCGTGAGAACCGGACCGAACGTCTCCTCGACGATCGCCTCGGCATCCGCGGGGAGATCAGCGAGCACGGTCGGGCTGTAGTAGAAACCGCCGTTGAGGTCGACCTTCTCGCCACCGGTGACGACGCGCGCACCCGCTGCCTTGGCGCGCTCCACGATCGCCGCAACCTTCTCGAGCTGCGTGGAGCTGGCGAGCGGACCGATCACCGTCTCGGGGTTGGTGATGTCGCCGAACGGCACGTGCGGAAGCGCGTCGGCCAGGATGCCGAGCACGACCTCGTAGATCGGGCGCTCGACGAGCAGGCGCGGGCCGGCCATGCAGAACTGCCCGGTGTTGAAGACGAACGCGCCGATGACGGTGTGGATTGCGGTGTTCAGGTCGGCGTCGGCGAACAGGATGTTGGCGGCGTTGCCTCCGAGCTCTGCCGTGAACGACTTGAGAGTCTTGCCGGCGAGCTGGGCGGCGTGCGCGCCGATCTCGGTCGATCCGGTGAACGCCACCTTGTCGACATCCGGGTGACCGACCAAGTGGTCGCCCAGCGTCGCGCCCGATCCGGTGACGACGTTGAACACGCCGTCGGGAACGCCCGCCTCCTGAAGGATCTGCGCGATGAGCAGAGCGCTGAGCGGGGTGTCGCCCGCCGGCTTGTGCACGATCGTGTTGCCCGCGAGAAGAGCCGGCGCGATCTTCGTGCTCGACAAGATGAGCGGGAAGTTGAACGGCGTGATCGCCGCCACAACGCCGAGCGGCTCGGTCTTCACGTAGGCGTGCGTGTTGCCGGTCGTCTCGCGCACCGACCCATCGAGGTGGTGCCCGAGGCTCGCGTAGTACTCGTAGAGTTCGGCGGCGTTGTTCACGTCAACGACGCGCGCGAAGGTGATCGGCTTGCCGACGTTGGCGCTCTCGGCCTGGGCGATCTGTTCGGTGCGCTCTCGCATCAGCACGTACGCGCGCTGGAGGATGCGCGCACGCTCCCGGCTGGAAAGTCCCGACCAGACGCCGGAGTCGAAGGCCGCACGTGCGGCCGCGACTGCGGCATCCACGTCGGCGGTCGTCGCCTTGGCGACATCGGTGAGCTTCGTGCCGGTCGCCGGGGCGATGACATCCATCCGGCCTCCGTCGGAGGCCTCTCGCCAGGCGCCGCCGATGAACAGCTGGCCGGGCGGGAAGGCGGGGGCGGTCGGGGCGGTCTTCGGCTTGCTTTCGGTGAGAGTCATGGCTGTTTCGCTTTCTTGAGGTCAGTGGTGGGGAGAGTGTTTTTCAGTTCGCGAGTGGTCAGTTCGCGACGGGCTGAGGGGTCGCGACGCGTGCGAGCAACGCGGCGAAGCCGGCCGGATCCTCCTGGAAGGGAGCGTGCCCGTGCGCGATGCGGATGACGTCGGCGCCACTGCGGGCGGCGAGCGACTCCTGGAACGGCGGCGGAACGATGCCATCGTTCTCGGTGAGGATGTAGGTCGCCGGTTTGGTGCGCCAAGCGACCTGGGTGAGCTCGTCGATGAGCGAGCGGAGCGACTGCGGCCGGAACAGGTCGGCGAGCTGTTCCGACACCTCGCGGGGAACTCCGGGGGGCATGTCAGAGGCGATCATCTCGATCCGCTCGTCCCGCGTGCGACCCATCGTGACCTGGCCGTTCTCGACACCCCAGGCGTCGGGCAGAACACCGCCCATCGCAGCGAGGGCGCTCTCCCCGGCGTCGAGCGCGAATGCGGCGACGTAGACGAGGCGCTCGACCGAGGGGTGGTCGCCGGCCTGGGTGATGGGCGCGCCGCCGTAGGAGTGACCGACGAGCACGACCGGACCGTCGGCGCGCTCGATCGCTGCGGTGACCGCTGCGGCGTCCGCAAGCAGACCATCGGTGCTGCCGGTCGACGGGAGGTCGATCGCGTCAACATCCCAGCCGTCTTCGCGCAGGATCTGCACGGCGGGCTCGAATTCCCACGGGCCCACCCAGGCTCCGTGAACGAGGATGATGCGGGGACGGGTCGAAGAAGTAGTCATGAGAGACCGTGCCTTTCGGGCGACGTCGGTGTCGCTCTCTCAGAGTGGGACCCTGCGATCGGATGCGGTATCCGTAGAACTACGTAATCGGCTCCGTCGACAAGGTGGCTTCGTACCAAGCTGCGATCTGTGCACGGGACGCGAACCCGAGCTTTCCGAGGATGCGCTGCACGTGGGTGTCGACCGTACGCACCGACAGCACGAGCTCCTCGGCGATGTCGCGGTTGCTCATCCCCCGGTGGATGCGCATCGCCACCTCGTGTTCACGCGCACTGAGTCCTCCGGCGTCGGACGGCTTATCTTCCAGCGCGAGCGACACGGCCTCAAGTGGGCCCAGGTGGCCACCGCGGGCAAAGAACCGCTCGTAGCCCTTGCCGCCGAGCAGCCGTTGGAGGGTAGCGACGCAGCGGTCGTGGTGCGCCCCGAGATGCGGTCCGAATGCAGAGATCGCCGACCCGATCGACCGCCACCGCGCATCCGTCGCCCCGAGAAGGATCGCCGCGCGCTCTGCCGCGCCGCGCTCGGCCTCAACCCAACAAATCACCTCGAGCATGAGGCACTCTCCGACGGGATCGTCGAAACCGCGTTCATCGACCATGCCCTGGCGGGCGTGGCGTTCCGCGGCGTCGAGATCGTCGTCGACGAACGCGGCGAGGGCGATCGCCCACTGGGCGTGCGCCCGCATCCAGTTGTCGTCGACCGTCTCGGTGTAGGCCAACGCCTCGGACGCGGTCCGCGCGGCACCGGATTCCCGCAGGTGACTCAACGCGGCAGTCAACTGAAACTGTGCCAGGAGGGCTTCTTCGGGATGCCCTCCCTCCTGGGCTGCCCGGATCGAGACCTCGAACTCTCGCACAGCGTCCGTCGGGCGACCCGCGAAATTCGCCAGGGTCCCCCGCCAGCGATGAAGCTCCACCCGGAACGTCCCCAATCGCTCCGGCGTGAGCGAGCTCTCCGTGGCCTGTTCTTCGGCCTCGTCCAGCCGTCCAGCCGCCTCTGCCAGGTCGCCCTGGAGCAGGGCGAGCCACGCCGCGTTGACGAGCGCGGGCACGCGGTGCACCGGTGAGGGCTTCGGAAGTGCCAGCAGGCGGGCGGCCCAGGCACGCCCCTCGGGGATGAACCCCCCGACCGCCCAGTGATACCGAAGATTGGTGAACAGGTCGAGAGCCCCGTCGGTGTCGATCGCCGACGCCGTGGTGAGGGCCGACTGTAGTTCAGCGCGGTCGGCGCGCAGACGTGCGAGCGTCTCTGCTTGCCCCGGGCCGTACCAGTTGTCGCAGGATTCGGCCGCGACCGCCGCGTAGTGGTCGAGGTGGCGCCGGGTCAGTCCGGGCCACCGCCCGTCCTCCTCGGCGCGGTCGCGTCCGTAGCGACGGATCGTCTCCAGCATCCGGAAACGACCCGTTTCCGGATCCGCTTCCACAACCGATTGGGCGACGAGCTCGTCGAGGGAGTCGAGCACGTCGCGCCCCTCCGCGACGGCTGACGCCGCTGCGAGGTCGAACGGCCCGGAGAAAACCGACAGAGCACTCCACAGCTCCCGTTGTTCCGGGGTACAGAGCTCGTAGCTCCAGTCGACGACGGCTCGCAGGGTTCGCTGCCGGCTCACGGCGCTGCGGGACCCGCCGCGCAGCAGCGTGAATCGCGACGACAGCCGACTGGTCAAGTCGGTGATCGACAGGGTGCGCAGTCGTGTTGCCGCCAACTCGATGGCGAGTGGAAGCCCGTCCAATGCGCGGCACAGTTCTGCCGCCGCTTCCGCATCGTGCGGACCGAGTTCGAATGCCGCATCCGCCGCACGGGCGCGAGCGACGAGAAGCGACACGGCATCCGGGAGTTCGTCGTGCGTTGGCCCCACGATCGGTTCAGCCGACAGCGGCGGGACGGCGAAGACCCGCTCCCCATCCAGTTCGAGTGGGCGCCTGCTGGTGGCGAGCACGGTCAAGTCGGGCAGGGCGAGCAGCAGTTCGTCGATGAACGACGCAGCAGCATCGATGATGTGTTCGCAGTTGTCGATGATGAGTACTGTCGGGCGATCGCGGAGCGCCTCGACGACCACGTCGAGCGGGTCACGCGCCGACTGGTCGGCCAGCCCCAAAGCACGCACCACCGCGCGGGGCAGCCGTTGCGAATCCTGCACGCTTTCGAGGGAGACGAACCAGCCGTCGATTCCTGAGGTCTCGGCGTACAGGTTCGCGGCGCGCAGAGCCAGTCGTGTCTTGCCCGCGCCCCCGACCCCGGTGAGGGTCACGAGTTGCGACACCTCGAGCAACCCTTGGAGGAGCGCGAGTTCCCGATGACGTCCGACGAAGACGCTCCTCGGTTCTCTGATCATTGAGACTCCTCGTGCGCTGAAGGGTGCGTCGAGTATCTCAGGTCAGTGATGTCAGCGTCCGGCGGCGGCGTCGTCTTCGTTGCTTTCGTCGTCTTCGTCGAAGTCGCGCGGTTTCACGTACGGGTCTTCGTCGCCGGCATAGGTCGCGTTGGCCGCAGCTGCGCGTGCCGCCTCGTCGCGTTCTTGCGCTTCGCGCAGCAGCGACGCAATCGACGCCGCGTTCTCGGGAATGGCATCCGGGATGAACTCGAGCGACGGCGTCAGCCGCGTGTTGAGGTTCTTGCCCACCTCGGTGCGCAACAGCCCGGTCGCTGCCTTGAGCGCCAACGCCGATTCGGCGCGCTCCTCTTCCGACCCGTAGACCGTGAAGAACACGGAGGCGTGCTGAAGGTCACCCGTCACCCGCACGTCGGTGATGGTGACAAACCCCAGCCGAGGATCCCGCAGCCCCTTCTCGAGGCGCCTGGCAATCACTTCTTTGATGCGATCAGCAACCTTCGCTGCCCGATCTCCCTGAGCCATGAGCCCTACTCCTCTAATGAACGTCGAGCCAAGGAGCAGCTTCGGTCGAAACCTATGGGGTTCCTGGGGGGTCGTGAGAGTCAATCGGGGTAGGGGTCCCCGCTCTTGACTCTCACGAGCCCGCGGGAACCCCGACCCACGATTTACGCCCGGATCTTCTCTTTGAGTTCGATGGTCTCGATCTCGTCACCGATCTGGATGTCGTTGAACTTTCCGAGGCCGATTCCGGCTTCGAAGTCGGTGCGGACTTCGGTGACGTCGTCCTTGAAGCGACGCAGCGAGTCGATGGCGAGGTTGTCGCCGATCACCACGCCGTCCCGGATCACGCGCGCCTTGGCGTTGCGGGTGATGGTGCCGGAGCGCACGATGACACCGGCGATGTTTCCGGCCTTGGAGGAGCGGAACACTTCGCGGATCTCGGCGACACCCGACTGGACTTCTTCGAACTCGGGCTTGAGCATGCCCTTGAGCGAGTTCTCGATGTCTTCGAGTGCCGCGTAGATGACGGAGTAGAACCGCACGTCGATGCCTTCGCGCTGAGCACGCTCGCGTGCCTTGACGTCGGGGCGGACGTTGAACCCGATGACGATCGCGTTGTCGATCGTCGCGAGGTCGATGTCGGATTCGGTGACCGCACCGACACCGCGGTGCAGGATGCGCAGCTGGACGCTGTCGTCGATCTCGATCTTGAGCAACGACTCTTCGAGTGCCTCGACGGCACCGGAGACGTCACCCTTGATGATGAGGTTGAGCGATTCGACCTTGCCCTCTTCGAGGGCACGGGTGAAGTCTTCGAGCGAGATGCGCTTGCGGGCCTTGGCCAGCTGGGCGTTGCGCTCGACGGCTTCACGCTTCTCGGCGATCTGCCGGGCCGTGCGGTCGTCTTCGGTCACGATGAAGGTGTCACCGGCGCGCGGGACGCGCGAGAGACCTTGCACCTGGACCGGACGCGACGGGTAGGCCTCTTCGACCGTTTCGCCGTTCTCGTCGTGCATCGCGCGGACGCGCCCGTAGGCGGTGCCGGCGACGATCGGGTCGCCGATGCGCAGCGTTCCGTTCTGGATGAGCACGGTCGCGACGGCGCCGCGGCCCTTGTCGAGCTTCGCTTCGATCGCGACTCCGCGCGCGTCCCGGCTGGGGTTCGCGACGAGGTCGAGGCCGGCGTCGGCGGTGAGGAGCACGGCATCCAGAAGTTCGGTGATGCCCTTCTTCTGCAGCGCCGAGACGTCGACGAACATCGTGTCGCCACCGAACTCTTCGGCGACCAGGCCGAACTCGGTGAGCTGCTGACGCACCTTCGCCGGGTTCGCGCCCTCTTTGTCGACCTTGTTGACGGCGACGACGATCGGCACCCCGGCGGCCTGCGCGTGGTTCAACGCCTCGACCGTCTGAGGCATGATGCCGTCGTCGGCCGCGACCACGAGGATCGCGATGTCGGTCACCTGCGCACCACGGGCACGCATGGCGGTGAACGCCTCGTGGCCCGGGGTGTCGATGAAGGTGATGGCGCGCTCGATGCCTTCGTGCTCGGTCCAGACCTGGTACGCACCGATGTGCTGCGTGATACCGCCGGCTTCACCCGCGACGACATTCGCCTCGCGGATCGCATCCAGCAGTTTGGTCTTTCCGTGGTCGACGTGACCCATGACGGTGACGACGGGCGGACGGATCTCAAGGTCGTCTTCGTCGTCTTCGTCATCGAGGTCGATGTCGAAGCCTTCGAGCAGCTCTTTGTCTTCGTCTTCGGGCGAGACGACCTGCACGCGGTAACCGAGTTCGGCTCCGAGCACCTCGAACGTGGACTCGTCGAGCGACTCGGTCGCCGTCGCCATCTCGCCGAGGGCAAAGAGCACGGTGACGAGAGTGCCGGGCAGCACGGTGAAGCCCGTGATGACCTCGATCTTCTCGGCGAAGTCGGCGATCGACGCTCCGCGGCGCATCCGGATGATGGTCGTGCCGTCCCCTCGGGGAACGCTCACGCCACCGATCGTCGGAGCCTCCCGCATTTCGAATTCGGCGCGCTTCGTGCGACGCGACTTGCGGGCCTTGCTCTTGCCGCCTCCGCGGCCGAAGGCACCAGCCGTGCCGCCGCCAGGGCCGCGACCGCGACCCCCACCACCACCCGGACGTCCGGCGTAGCCGCCGGTCGTACCCGGAGCGCCGCCGCCGCCGGGGCGCTGGAAGCCACCGCCTCCGGCACCGCCCGGGCGACCGGGGCCACCGGGACGCTGCTGGAACGGAGCGCCGGGACGGCCGCCGGCCGCGGGGC
>NZ_JANMSQ010000287.1:0-1624 GCF_031389465.1 Pseudolysinimonas sp. | reverse complement strand
CCGCCGAACGCCGACACCGGGTCGCAGGCGTGCGCCTTGGCGTGCGCCTGGCCGACGTCCTCTCCGACGGCGATGCCGCAGGGGTTCTGGTGCTTGATGATCGCGACAGCCGGGGACTGGTGGTCGTGCGCGGCGCGCCACGCGGCGTCCGCGTCGACGTAGTTGTTGAAGCTCATCTCCTTGCCGTGCAGCTGCTCGGCAGAGGCGAGGCCACCCGGCTGGTACCCGTTGCGGTACAGGGCGGCGCGCTGGTGCGGGTTCTCGCCGTAGCGCAGCACCGACGCCCGCTCCCACGTCGCGCCGATCCAGGCCGGGAACCCCGTCGCACGGCCGTCCACCTCGTCGGTCGGCGCGAGGACGTTGCCGATCCAGCTCGCCACGTGCACGTCGTACGTCGCCGTGTGCACGAAGGCCGCTGCCGCGAGCGAGCGGCGCTCAGCCAGCGTGAACCCGCCCAGCCGGGCCGCCGCCACGACGTCGTCGTACCGGCGGGGGTCGACCACGACGGCGACGCTCTGGTGGTTCTTCGCTGCGGCCCTGACCATGGACGGGCCGCCGATGTCGATCTGCTCGACGACCTCGTCCGGCGCGGCGCCCGAGGCGACGGTCGCCGCGAACGGGTAGAGGTTGCACACGACGAGCTCGAACGCCTCGACGCCCAGCTCGTCGAGCTGGGCGAGGTGGTCGGGACGGCGCGTGTCGGCGAGGATGCCGGCGTGCACGCGCGGGTGCAGGGTCTTGACCCGTCCGTCCAGGCACTCGGGGAACCCGGTGAGCTCCTCGACCGTGGTGACCGGGACCCCGGCAGCGGCGATGGTCGCCGCGGTCGAGCCGGTGGACACCAGGCTCACCCCCGCGGCGTGCAGGCCGGTCGCGAACTCGGTCAGGCCCGTCTTGTCGTACACGCTGAGCAGCGCGCGCCGCACGGGGCGACGGGTGGCGTCGGCTGTCGGGTCGGCGACGGCCGGCGACGCAGGGGCGTGGGGATCGGTCTGGTGCGACATGGCGTCTCCTGGGTCGGCTCTGTGCGTGACCCAGGCACCCAGGCGACCGGTGCACTGCAGGGGACCTCGGCCGCTCCCCGGTGGTTCGGTCCACCTCTTCGCCAGTCACGACCGTCGTCGAGTCTAGCCGCCCCCGACGCCGCGACTCCCGAGGCGCACGGCTCGGCCGTCCACGACCAGGCCCTCCCGGGCGATCCGTCCGACCACCTCGACCAGCATCGCCCGCTCGACGACCTTGATCCGCTCGTGCAGGCTCTCCTCGTCGTCGTCCGGCTCTACGAGCACCGCGCGCTGGGCGATGATCGGGCCCGTGTCGACGCCCGCGTCGACGAGGTGCACCGTGCACCCGGTGACCTTCACCCCGTGGGCCAGGGCGTCCCGCACACCGTGCGCCCCGGGGAACGCCGGCAGCAGGGCGGGATGGGTGTTGAGCACCCGGTCGGCGAACCGGTCGAGGAACGGGGCCCCGAGGATCCGCATGAACCCGGCGCTCACGACGACCGCCGGGTCGAAGACCCGGACGGCGTGCGCGAGTCCCGCGTCCCACGCCGCGCGGTCAGGGAAGTCACCAGGACTCACCACCGCCGTCGCGACCCCGGCCGCCCTGGCGACGTCAAGCC
>NZ_JANMSQ010000252.1:0-20849 GCF_031389465.1 Pseudolysinimonas sp. | reverse complement strand
CGCGCTCCTCCGGGTTCTGGATGTGCATGTACTCGACGCCGACGGTGCGGCAATAGGAGTCACGGAGCACCCCGAGCACCTCGCGCAGCAGCGCGCTGCGCTTGCCCGCGAAACCGCCGACGACGTACTCGCGGTCGAGGTCCCAGAACGTGAGGCCGTGGCTCGACAGGTCGAGGTCGGGGTGCGACCGCTGCACGTACTCGAGCGGGTCGATGTCGGCCATCAGGTGGCCGCGCACCCGGTAGTGGTTGATCAGCTCCTGCACCCGCGCGGTCTTCGACACCCGCTCGGAGAGGTCGACGTTGATGTCCTCAGCCCAGTGAATCGGGTCGTAGGGAATGCGCAGCGACCCGAAGATGCCTTCGTAGAAGTCGCGTTCGCCGATCAGCAGCTCGTGCACCTTCTTCAGGAACTCGCCCGAACCGGCACCCTGGATGACGCGGTGGTCGTACGTCGAAGTCAGCGTGATCGTCTTGCCGATGCCGAGTTCGGCGAGCGTCTTCGAGCTCGAACCCTGGAACGCCGCCGGGTACTCCAGCGCCCCGGCGCCGATGATGCAGCCCTGGCCTCTCATCAGACGCGGCACGGAGTGCTCGGTGCCGATGCCGCCCGGGTTGGTGAGCGAGATCGTGATTCCCGCGAAGTCGTCGGCGGTGAGCTTGTTGGTGCGAGCGCGGGCGACGACATCTTCATAGGCAGCGAGGAAGTCGGCGAAGCCCATCGTGTCGGCGCGCTTGATGGCGGGAACCATGAGCGAGCGCGTGCCGTCGGGCTTGGGCAGGTCGATCGCGATGCCCAGATTGACGTGGGCGGGCGCAACGACGCTCGGCTTGCCGTCGGGCTCGTCGTAGAAGACGTTCTGGCTCGGGAACTCTTTGAGAACCTGCACCATCGACCAGGCAATGAGGTGGGTGAACGAGACCTTGCCACCGCGAGCGCGCTTCAGGTGGTTGTTGATCACGATCCAGTTGTCGATCATGAGTTTCGCCGGGATGGTGCGCACACTCGTCGCCGTCGGAACGGTGAGGCTCGCATCCATGTTGGTCGCGAGGGTCTTCTGCATGCCCTTGAGCTGCGTGACGATGTCTTCTTCGACGGAGTCGGCGGCGGGAGCGACCTGCGGGGCGTCGGCCGGAATCGGCTGCGGCTTCGCCGGGGCGTTGGTGGTACGCGCGACCGGGGTAGCGCCCGTCGCGGGAGCCTGAACGACCGGGGTGGTGGGGGCGGGGTCGGCGGGGGCGGGGTCGGTGGGTGCGGGGGAAGCGCCGGTGCGGCGCTGCTCGAGAACCGGCCACCAGCTCTGGTCGACGGAGTTCTTGTCGGCGAGGTACCTCTCGTACATCTCGTCAACGAGCCATTCGTTGGCGCCGAACTCTTCTTCTGATGTGATCCCGGTAACGGGGCTCGACACGGTGAACCGCCCACTCTCATGCGTTGAGGTCTGTTGTGTGTGGTGGCGTTTTGAAGCCGCTCCAGCTTAGGCGCTCGCCCGGATAAGTTTGGCCGCATGCGGTTCTCCAGCCCCCCTCCCGTTCACGATCTGACGTATTCCGATGTGTTCCTGATCCCCAGCAAGTCGGGGGTCGCCAGCCGACTCGACGTCGACCTCGCCCCCGACGACGGCACCGGTGCGACGATCCCGATCGTCTCGGCGAACATGAACTCCGTCACCGGTCAGCGGCTCGCGGCAACCCTCGCCCGTCGCGGCGGGCTCGGGGTACTCCCACAAGATCTCGGGATCGACGAGGCCGTGGCGGCGATCTCCTGGGTGAAGGCGCAGTCGCCGGTCTGGGAGGCCCCACAAGATGGGCTGCCCGTTGTCGAAGCCGCCGACCCGCGCGCCGCCTTCGACGCGCTCGTTGCCGCCGGACACGACCGCGCCGGAGTATCCGACGGCGGAACGGTCATTGGCTCCGCTACCCGCACCGGTGCGCTCCGCGGCACGATCTACCGGCCCGCTGTCGACGCGAGCGGGCGGCTGCGGGTCGCTGCGGCCCTCGGAATCAGCCGCGACATCGCAGGAAAAGCGAAAGCGCTCGCGGAGGCCGACGTCGACGTGCTCGTCATCGACACCGCCCACGGCCACCAGGAAGGGATGCTGACCGCCCTCGCAGCGGTGCGCGGCCTCGACCTGGGCATCCCGATCGTCGCCGGCAACATCGTCACTGCCGAAGGGGTGCGCGACCTCGTCTCGGCGGGCGCGCACATCCTCAAAGTCGGCGTCGGACCCGGCGCGATGTGCACGACCCGCATGATGACCGCCGTCGGACGCCCCCAGTTCTCCGCAGTCCTCGAAACCACCGAAGTCGCCCGGGAACTCGGCGCGCACGTCTGGGCCGACGGCGGTGTGCGCTACCCGCGCGACGTCGCCCTCGCCCTCGCCGCGGGCGCATCGAGCGTCATGATCGGCTCCTGGTTCGCCGGCACCCTCGAATCGCCGGGCGAAATCGAAACGGATGCCGATGGCCGACAGTACAAACAGAGCTGGGGGATGGCGTCCACCAAAGCCGTGCACGAACGGTTCGGCGGGATCGACCCCTACGAACTCGCACGTAAGGAGCTGTTCGCCGAAGGCATCTCGTCGTCCACGATCTACCTCGACCCGCTTCGACCCAGCGTCGAAGATCTGCTCGACATGATCACCTCCGGCGTGCGCTCGTCATTCACCTATGCGGGCGCCCCCGACTTGCGCTCCTTCCACGACCGCGCCGTCGTCGGCATCCAATCGGCTGCCGGGTACGAGGAAGGGAAGGCGCTGCCGGTTTCTTGGTGACTCGTTGGGCGGGTGACGGATTGATCGCCCCGCCACCCTCGAGTTCCCCATACACCGACGCTGGGGACGACTGCGGGTTGAGTGCCGCCGCAGGCGGTGTATCGAAACCGGGCCCGCCTAAACTCCTGCCATGCCTGAATTGCATATCACCGGGGATGCCGACGCCGACCGACTTCTGTCGGAAGAGCCGCTCGCGCTGCTCGTGGGGATGCTGCTGGATCAGCAGGTTCCGATGGAGACGGCGTTTGCCGGGCCCGCGAAAATCAAGGCGCGGCTCGGGGCTTTCGATGCGGCCGCCATTGCGCGGGCGGACCCCGAGAAGTTTGCCGAGGTGTTCAAGCAGACGCCCGCCGTTCATCGGTTTCCGGGGTCGATGGCGGAACGCACGCTTGCGTTGTGTGCGGCACTCGTCGCCGATTGGGGCGGGGATGCGGAACGGATCTGGACCGACGGTGAGCCCGACGGCGCAACGGTGCTCGCGCGACTCAAAGCGCTCCCGGGGTTCGGCGAGCAGAAGGCGAAGATCTTCGTGGCGCTGCTCGGCAAGCAGTACGGGTTGACCGCGCCCGGCTGGCAATCCGCTTCCGGTTCCTACGGGGAGACCGGGAGTTATCGGTCGGTTGCCGATATCGTGGATGCTTCCTCTCTCACGAAAGTGCGGGAGTTCAAGAAGGCGGCCAAAGCGGCCGCGAAAGGCACGTAACTCTCCTTGATGGACGACCCTCCGTCTGCCCATAGACCCTCGCCGGTGGCGGGAGCGCTGCGATGAGCACCGAAGTTCTCATGCTCATCGTCGGCATCGTCCTGACCATCGGCACCGGATTCTTTGTCGCGAGCGAATTTTCGCTCGTCAACCTCGATCGCTCCGAGCTCGAAGCCCGTGAGGCGCGCGGTGAGAAGCGGCTCGGCTCGACGATCCGCGCCCTCAAGGTCACTTCGACCCACCTGTCGAGCGCGCAGCTCGGCATCACCCTGACGACCCTGCTCACCGGATACACCCTTGAGCCGGCCTTCAGCTCGTTTCTGCGCCCACCGCTCACCGCAATCGGCGTGCCCGAGGGCGCTGTCCCCATCGTCGCCACGGTCGTTGCCGTCGCGGTCGCGACCCTGATCTCGATGATCATCGGCGAACTCGTGCCGAAAAATTTCGCGCTCGCGCTGCCCCGCCAGACGGCGAAGATCGTCATCCCGTTCCAGACGCTGTTCTCAACGGTGTTCCGGCCGGCGGTCGCGCTGCTCAACGGCACCGCCAACGCCATCCTGCGCGC
Source organism: Pseudolysinimonas sp. (assembly GCF_031389465.1). Taxonomy (GTDB): domain Bacteria; phylum Actinomycetota; class Actinomycetes; order Actinomycetales; family Microbacteriaceae; genus Pseudolysinimonas_A. The sequence continues at coordinate 16,808 of NZ_JANMSQ010000252.1, read as the reverse complement.
CATCGGCATCGAACCGCGCGAAGAGATCTCGGCAGCCCGAACCGCCGATGAGCTCCGCAGTCTGGTGCGCCGGTCGGCGAAGGAAGGTTCCCTCGACCAGGACACCGCAACCCTGCTCGCCCGAACGCTGGTGTTCTCCAATCACACGGCATCCGACGTCATGACCCCCCGCCCGCGCATCTCGAGCGTCGGCAAGGCCGACTCCGCCGAGGCAGTCATCGACCTGGCGCGCGCGACCGGGTATTCGCGATTCCCGGTGTTCGACGAAGACATCGACGACATCGTCGGCCTCGTGCACCTCAAGCAGGCGGTCGCCGTGCCGCGCGATCGCCGAGCCGACGTGCCGGTCTCGGCACTGCAGTCGGAGGCGCTGCGGGTGCCCGAGACGATGAAACTCGACACTCTGCTCGGCGAACTCCGCGGCCGCAGCTACCAGATGGCTGTTGTCGTCGACGAGTACGGCGGCACCGCGGGTGTTGCGACGCTCGAGGACCTCGTCGAAGAGCTGGTCGGCGAAGTGTCCGACGAGCACGACCGTTCGCGTGCCGACGTGGTGCGCAGCCGAGACTGGCTGACCTTTCCGGGGGCGTTGCGCCCCGACGAACTTGCCGACCGCGCGGCGGTCGTCGTGCCCGAGGACGGTCCGTACGAAACGGTCGCCGGATGGGTCATGGCCGAACTCGGCAGAATCGCCGAGGTGGGAGACACCGTCGAGGTCGAAGCCGGAGTGTTCCGGGTCGAGCGCATGGATGGTCGACGCATCGACCGCATCCGCTTCACTCCGACCTCGCCGACGACCGGCGAAGTCGCCGTGCAGAAGAGTGCCGAGGTGGAGAAGTGATCCGGGCAGCGGCCGAAGCTTCGGGCGGCGTCGACGGGATGGGCATCGCCTGGCTCGGCGTGCTGTTGCTGATCAACGCGTTCTTCGTCGGTGCCGAGTTCGCGGTGATTTCGGCGCGGCGCTCGCAGATCGAGCCTCGGGCGGAACGAGGATCCCGGGCGGCGAAGACCGCGCTCTGGGCGATGGAACACGCGACCCTGATGCTCGCGACCAGTCAGCTCGGCATCACCGTGTGTTCGCTGCTCATCCTCAATGTGTCGGAGCCGGCGATCCACAACTTGCTCGAGATTCCGTTGCTGCTCACCGGATGGCCGGCCGAGGTCGTCGGCGGGATCGCCTTCGGCATCGCGCTGCTCATCGTGTCGTTCCTGCACGTCGTGCTCGGTGAGATGGTGCCGAAGAACATCTCGTTCTCGGTGCCCGAACGCGCCGTGCTCATCCTTGCCCCGCCCCTGGTGGCCGTCGCGACGGTGTTCAGGCCGGTGATCGTGTCGCTCAACGCCATCGCGAACGGCATCCTGCGGCTGTTCCGCGTCGAACCGAAGACCGAGGCGACGAGCGCGTTCACCGCCGACGAGGTGCAAACGATCATCGCCACCTCGACGCGCGAGGGCATTCTGACCGACCCGACCGGAACTCTCAACAACGCGTTCGAGTTCACCGAGAAACGGGTGCGGGATGTTGCGTTGTCGAGCAAGAAGCTCGTCACACTGCCTGAGGATGCGACCCCAGCCGACGTGGAGCGCGCGGTTGCCCAGCACGGCTTCAGTCGCTACATCCTGGTGAACGACGCGGGCGAGCCGAGCGGGTACGTGCACCTGAAGGACGTCATCGATCTGCGCGCCGACGAGTTCGACGACCCGGTGCCCCCGAAGCGCATCCGGCAGCTCGTCTCGGTGTTCCGCGATTCGGAGCTCGAGGACGGGCTCGCGATGATGCGGCGCACCGGCGCTCACGTCGCTCGGGTGTTCGACGAGCACGGTGCCACGCGCGGGGTGCTTTTCCTCGAGGACATCATCGAGACCCTTGTCGGCGAGGTTCAGGACGCCACCCGGCGTCGCTGACACCCCGAAAGTCGGGCGCCACAGGGCTATCGCTGCATCGTAATATTGCGTAACATTCGAGGCAGATCTGGTCGCCCGCTGATTCGCGAGCGCGATCGACATCCTCGAGAGGAACCCGCGATGGACACGATGATGATGGACATGATGAAGTCCATGCCCGCCGACAAGATGATGGGCATGAATATGGCGATGATGCAGGAATGCATCGAGACGTGTTCGGCGGCGGCGATGGCATCCACCATGTGCGCCGACTCCGATATGGGCATGGACATGGCGAAGTGCTCGTCGATGTGCATGAACATGGCGGATGTCGCGACCACGATGATGCGCATGATGATGCGGCCGATGGGCTACGACATGGCGTCCATGCACGCCATGATGATGGCCTGCGTCGAGATGGGCAAAGCCTGCTCCGCGGAGTGCACGATGCACGCCGAGATGGACGAGCACTGCCGCATGTGCGCGAAGGCGTGCGACGCAATGGTCATGGCCTGCGAGAAGGCCATGGGCTCGATGTCGATGGCCTAAGCGGCCTCAACGTTCTAGCGAGCTGAGTACCAGTCCCGGCCGAGGGCGATGACCTCGGCGACCGGGTGATAGGCGACGGGCTCGCCCAGGCTGACCGGCGCATCGGTGGTGATCCGTTCAACCGATCCGGCGAGGGTCGCGAGTTCGATCGAACCGTCCGCGACCGAGACCACGAAGGCGTCGCGCCACCCGCTCGGCGACGCGCACGCGACGACCCGCTGAATCGCGAGGATCCGGGTCGTGGTGTTGTCGCTCATGGGTGGTCCTTTCGGTTTCCGCGAGCCTAAGCGGGCGGGTGGAGTCGGCGCATCCCGCGCGTCACGGAACGAAACAGAACGCGTAACGGGGCGAAATAGAACGCTCTCAGCGGGGCGCGACCCAACGACCGGGACGGTCGTCGGCGCTGGCGCCAGAGCGGAGGCCAGAAATGGCCTCCGCTCTATGCGGGGCGCGCGCGCAGGTACTGCGGCGGCCAGTAGTCAAGGTCGACGCCGAGCTCCGTCGCGGCACGCAACGCGAAATGCGGGTCGCGCAGCATCTCGCGGCCGAGCATCACGGCATCCGCCTGACCCGAAGAGATGATCTCGGCCGCCTGTCGCGGCTCGGTGATGCGACCAACGGCGGAGACCCGCACCTGCGCCTCGGCCCCGACGCTCTCGGCGAGCGACACCTGATACCCGGGACCTGACGGGATGTGCACGCCCGTGACGAGCCCGCCGCTAGAGATGTCGAACAGGTCGGCGCCCGCATCCCGAGCCCAGCCGGCGACGGTTGCAGTCTGGTGTTCGTCCCAGCCGCCGTCGACGTAGTCGGTCGCCGAGAAGCGCACGAACACGGGCACCTCGTCGCCGACTTCGGCCCGCACCCCGCGCACGATCTCGAGCAACAGCCGGGCGCGGTTCTCGAGGGACCCGCCGTAGGCGTCGTCGCGCAGGTTCGACAACGGGGAGAGGAACTGGTGCGCCAGGTAGCCGTGGGCGGCGTGCACTTCGACGAGATCGAAGCCTGCGTCGAGCGCCCGCCGAGCGCCCCCGACGAACGCGGCGACGACATCCTGAATCTCGTCGGCGGTGAGGGCGCGCGGGGCGGCGTAGTCGCCGAAGGCGAGATCGGATGCCGACACGGTCTGCCAGCCACCCTCGGCCTTCGGCAGCGAGCCCTTCAACCCGGCAGAGCCCCACTCGGGATAGACCGAGGCCTTACGGCCGGCGTGCGCGAGCTGCATTCCGATGAGGGCGCCTTGCGTGTGCGCGAAGTCGGTGACGCGCCGCCAAGCCGCGACCTGCGCGTCGTTCCAGATGCCGGTGTCGTGCGGCGAGATGCGGCCTTCCGGAGTCACGCCGCTCGCCTCGGCGAACACGAGTCCCGCACCGCCCCGGGCGAACGACCCGAGGTGCACGAGGTGCCAGTCGGTCGGCACGCCGTCGCCTTCGTCGGCCGCGTATTGGCACATCGGCGAGACCCAGATGCGGTTGCGTACGCGCAGGCCGCGGAGGTCGATCGGGTCGAAGAGCGAGGTCACTGCGCCGGCCCCTCCGAGAGGGTGGTCAGGAAGTCGCGCAGTTCGTGCACTCCCGTGAAGACGTGCCCGGTGACGCCGATCGACTGCGCTCCGGCCACGTTGACGTCCTTGTTGTCGACGAAAACCATCGCCGACGGCTCGATTCCCAACTCGCGGGCGACGTGCCGGTAGATCTCGGGGTCGGGCTTGATCAGTCCGAGTTCGGCGCTGACGAAGATCTGCTCGAAGTAGCGGGCAAACGGTGCGTGGCGGAACGGACCGCCGAAGTCGAACCCGGCGTTCGACAGCAGCGCCATGCGGGTGCCGCCGTGGTGCAGGTCGTCGAGGATGTCGATCGACCCGGGCTCGACGCTGATCCAACTGCGAAAGTCGACCGCCCAGAGCCGCTGCAGCTGGGCGGGGTCGAACTCGAGGCCGAGGTCGGTTGCGACGCGCGCCCAGTAGTCGGCGACCGACACCGTGCCGTGGTCGAGGTCGTCGCGATGCCTCCAGTACGCCGGCCAGAAGGTCGCAGCGTCCGCACCGGCGGTGCCCAGGATGCCGAGCTTGTCGTGTTCGGACTGCGACATCGACAGCACTTCGCCGTAGTCGAAGACGACGACGCGATCCGGGATGCTCAGAGTTGTTTCCGTGCGCGACACCGCGCCAACCTATCGTGAGGGCATGGGCGAAATCTTCGGGCAGAGTGACGCGGCCGCCTGGATCGCGGTGCCGAGTGACGACGACGATAAGTACTCCCGCGGGGTCGTCGGTTTCGTCACCGGCTCGGCGCGGTATCCCGGGGCTGCGGTGCTCGGCGTCGAGGCGGCACTGCGCATCGGGGTCGGGATGGTGCGCTACCTCGGTCCGGGACGTGCGACGCGGCTCGTTCTTCAGCGTCGTCCCGAGACGGTCACCACCGATGGGCGCGTGCAGGCGTGGGTGGTCGGTTCCGGGCAGGACCCGCGGGAGCGTGACGAACTGACGCGTCTCCAGCTCGAGACCGCACTGCGGCAGGGAGTACCCGTCGTGCTCGATGCTGGCGCTCTCGACCTGTGGCCCGAGGCGACCGGATCGAGCGTGCTGACCCCACATGCCGGAGAGCTGGCCCGGCTGCTCGACGTCGGCAAAGAAGAGGTGATGGCCGACCGGGAAGCTGCGGCGCGCCAGGCCGCCGCGACGACGGGAGCCACCGTGCTGCTCAAAGGCGCCGAGACGCTCGTCGCGTCGCCCGGGGGAGAGCTGCTGCGGGTGCGCAACGCGACCCCGTGGCTCGCGACCGCCGGGGCGGGCGACGCACTCGCCGGCATCCTCGGCGCCCTCGTCGCACCGCACGCCGATGCCCGGGATCTCGCCCCGATCGCCGCAGCGGCAGCTTGGATTCACGGGGAAGCCGCTCAACGGGCCTCGAACGGCGGCCCGTTCACGGTGCTCGACCTCTGCGCGGCCCTTCCCACCGTCGTGCGCGATCTCGTTACGATGAGCGCATGAAGGTGTTCGCGTTCCTGGTCTCGCTCACGCTGTTCCTCGGCGGTTTCGCCCTGTTCGGCTACGCCTTCACCTTCGGCCCGGAGTGGCACACCATCACCTTCGTCGGCGGAATCGCGGCCATCTCGCTGTCGCTGATCATTCCGTTCCACCTACTCGAGCGGTTGGACTGACAGAACCGTCCGGTCGTCGGCTCCGAAAGACTCTCGTGAGCTCGAGTTCCGCGTCCGCGACGGCCCACGTCGCGACGTCGCCAGAGCTCGTGTTCGCACGCCTGCTGAGGCACAATCCCGCCCGGTTCTATCCGAAGTCGGGTGTTCTGCCCGGCGTCGCTGAGGTGCGCGACCAGACCGGTGCCTGGGATGCCGTCGGCCAAACCCGCACGCTCGTGCTCACCGACGGGGGCACCGTGAAAGAGACCCTCACCCTCGTCTCCACGCCGCGCTTCGCGTACGACCTATCGGCGTTCACCGGCTTCTTCTCCGCCCTCGTCGTCGTGGGCCGTTCGGAGTGGCGAGTGGAGCCGCACGGGGAAGGGAGCTCGATCGAGTGGACCTACACGTTCACCGCAAAGCCGGGCCGGGGGTTCGTCGTTGCGGCGATCGTGCGACTCGCGTGGGCGCCGTACATGCGCAAGGTGCTTCCCGCGATCGCGGCCTCCACCGCCGCGACGGCCTGATCGGCACCGATTCACAGAGATCTCCCACCCCGAGGCTGCCGCTCAAGGAATAGCCTGGCGCCACGGAGGGCGCGCGCGTGGGTGAGACGATCGGTCAGAGCACGACTGATCAGCTCGCGGGCGTGCGGGTCGAGTGGGAGCATCCCGACTGGCTCGCCGATCTCGCCGCCGACCTCGACCTCGCGACCCGGGTCGCGATGCGCCTGCGACCCGATGGCCTCGTCGAGGTCACGGTCTCGGGTGAAGTCGTCGGCTTTATCGAGCATGTCGCCCCGGTCTTTGTTGCCCTCGCGGGTAGCCGCCCGAAGGCGGCTCTCGAGGTCGCCCAGCGACACACCCTGGCCTCCGCCGTCGACGTGTTGCGCGCGCACCGCGAAGGTTAGGCGGCCGACTCCAGCACGCGCCCGCCGAAAGACTGCAACCGGGTTTCAAGCCCCTCGATCCGCTCGGCGAGCAACACCGAAGCATCCGGCATCCAGTCGTGGGACGGCTGAGCGAACCTGATCAACAGCGAACAGGCCAGATCGGCGCAGATATAGGTTCCGACCGAGTGGCCGGCACGACCGGCCTCGCCCGCGCGGGCAGCACTGAACATCGTCACCTGGCCGGCCGGCTGCGGGGTGTTGCAGAGCGAGCAGATCGCCGACCCGGCACGGAGTCGCACCTCGGAGGCACGGAGCGCGATTCCGATCGGCTGATCCTCGCGCCAATAGACGAGGTAGCCGCGCAGCGCGGAGCCCGGGTCGCGCCAGCCGAGGTACTCGCGTTCCGACCAGACGACCTCGTGCAGGCCAGGGAGCGGCATCCGCTCCGCCTCACCGGGGGCCGCGTTCACCATCGACGCGCGGATTTCCGGCCCGTTCATCGGCTTCATCGCCGATCAGCCTAGCTCGCGGTCTCCGGTGGTGATCTGGGGGTTAGCCCCCTGGACCGGTCAGGATCGCAGGCAGAGGATCGAGTCATGAGTGAACTCCACAGGCCGCGCACCGGCCGCGTCATCGGTGGCGTCTGCGCCGCTCTCGCCCGTCGGTTCGGCTGGGACGTCACTCTCGTACGGGTTCTCGCCGTCGTCTCACTGCTGCTCCCGGGGCCGCAACTGATCATCTACGTCATCGCTTGGATCGTCATCCCGGGGGAACCTGCAACCGTCACGGGCTGATCCCCAGCATCGCCTCAGCAGCCGTACAGACACCGTCCGTATCGTTCGCGTTATGGGATTTATGGACAGGCTGTTCGGCACCGAAGACGAGGCGACGCCCTCGTCGCGTCGCCGCCCGCCGACCGAGGATGAACGCGCGATTGAGCGCTATCGCTACCTCCTGAGCACCGCCCCGCCAGAAACGATCGAACAGGTGCACGCCGAGGCATTCTCGAAGCTGAACGACTCGCAGCGCGCCCTCGTCTATGAGGAGCTCTCCAAAGGATCCGCCACGGGGGAGCGACCGCTGTCGAGCGAACCGGCAACCCTGGCTCGCGCCGCCACCCGCAAAGAGATGCGCGAGCCCGGTTCGCTTGAGCGCAGCCTCGCCGGGCCGAGTTTCGGCTCGATGGTCGGCAGCACGTTGCTCGGTACGGTCGCGGGATACGTCATCGGGTCGGCACTCGTGAGTGCCTTCCTGCCCTGGGACGGTGGCGCGAACTCCGAGGCCAACAGCGAGTCGGGCTCGGACGCCGGTGCCGACGCCGGTGCCGACGCGGGAGCGGATGCCGGGGGCGACTTCGGCGGTGGCGACTTCGGCGGAGACTTCGGCTTCTAGCCGAGGTCACCCGCCCACTCGAGAGGCGACGTTCTCTCGCACGAGCAGCCGCACGGCGGCCTCGAAGTCAAGCGACTGCCCGACCTCGATCGAGGTGTTGTACACGGGTCCGCGCAGGGTCACGAAGACGCGCCCGACCTCCACCACGTAGCCCATCGGCGCTCCGTCGAGCACGACGCGGAAGACCCCGTCGATCGCCGGCATGACGTTCAGCTCCATTGCCTCCCCCGGCCCTGTCACTTGGGCTGAACCCATCCCAACACCCTCCTCTGCGTGCCACCAGGGGGTGACCGCAGAGTTCACCGAGGGTTCAGGCCCTCTGCGGGTTTAGCCAGGGGTTTGCCAGGACTCGTCCAGGGTCCCGGGTAACCATGGTTCTCGGCCGTCGCGCCATCCGCCATCCGTTTCGGGATGGCCTGGACCCGAAAGTTCTGAAAACTCCCCTATGAATTCGTTCTTCCGCCGTGCCCTTACGGTGTCCGTGGCAGGCGTTTGCCTCGCCGCTGTCGGCACCCTCACCGTCCCCGCGGCCGTCGCCGCTATCCAGCAGGCGCAAATCGACGCCACCGCGCAGTCCTTCGAACTCTCCGCCTCGTGGGCCACCGCCGCAGCCGTGCTCGAGCCCGAGCGTGACCAGTTCGACATCACCGAGTACACCGTCGTCCAGTGGCCGCTTGCCGCCAACACCACGATTTCGTCCTTCTTCGGATACCGCTCCTGCGAGGGCTGCTCGACGATGCACAGCGGGATCGACTTCACCCCCGGTGCCGGTGTTCCGATCGAGGCGATCGCCGACGGCGTTGTGGTCGGGTCAAGTGTTGCTGACGGATCGTGGGGTGTACACGTGACGATCGAGCACAACGTCGACGGTGTCATCTACCGCAGCGCCTACGCGCACATGCAGTCGGGTTCGATGACCCTCGAGATCGGCGACACGGTCGAGCGTGGCCAGGTCATCGGACGGGTCGGCAACACCGGTCAGAGCTTCGGAGCGCACCTGCACTTCGTCATCCAGACCGGCGACGGCACCTTCATCAACCCGCTGCCGTGGATGCGCGAGCACGTCAACATCGCTGAGTGACGGAGCAGCGGGGCTCGCGGTTACCCTGATCGGGTGCCCGTCGACATCCGCCCGTACACCCCCGCCGATCTCACCGCCGTCGTCGCCATCAACGACGCTGCGTACCCCGCAGTGCCGATCACACCCGCAGAGGAACTTGTCGAGCTGATCGCGCTGAGTCGCCTCACCCTGGTGGTCGATGATGGGGAGCCCGCGGGTTTCATCGTGGCACTTGCCCCCGGGCTCGACTACGCGAGCGAGAACTACACGTGGTTCAGCGCGCGTTCGAGCGACTTCCTCTATGTCGACCGCATCGTGCTTGCCCCACGCCTGCAAGGTCAGGGTGTCGGCCCGCGGCTCTACGCCGCCGTCGACGATGCCGCCCGCGCCGACGGCGCGACCGAGATCACCTGCGAAGTAAACGTGCGCCCGCCCAACCCCGGCTCACTCGCCTTCCACGCCCGGCTCGGGTTCATCGAGGTCGGGCGCCAGCAGACCAAGGGCGGTGCGAACGAAGTCGCCCTGTTCGCGCGCGCCGTCGCCTCGAACGGAGGCGCCATCTCGGCGGGATAGGGTGGCGCCATGACCGGTGGACCGACCGTTTCGATCGTTATCCCCGCGTACAACGAAGAACGCACCATCCGCGCCTGCGTGGTCGCGGCGATCGAACAGACCGTGCCCGCCGACGAGATCATCGTCGTCAACAACAAGTCGACCGACTCGACAGCCGCGATGCTGCAGGCGTTGCAGACCGAGTTTCCCGACGCCCCGCTGATCATCATCGACCAGAACGAAGAGCAGGGAATCACCCCCACCCGTAACGCCGGCTTCAATGCTGCGACGAGCGACGTGATCGGCCGGATCGACTCCGACTCGATCCTCGAACCCGAATGGGTGGCGGTGGTGAAGCGGATCTTCAGCGATGAGACGGTAGGCGCCGCGACCGGGCCAATGATCTACTACGACATGCCGCTGCGCCGCTTCGGGGCTCGGGCCGACGACAACATGCGCAGGGCCCTGCTGAAGCTGACGAAGGAGTATCACTTCGTGTTCGGCAGCAACATGGCGATCCGGGGGAGCGCGTGGCGCGACATCCGCGACCATGTCTGCAACGACGCCGACAAAGAGATGCATGAGGATGTCGACCTCGGCATCCATCTCTTCGACCGGGGCCACCGAATCGTCTACGGATCGAAGATGGTGTCCGGGATGTCGGCTCGTCGGCTCGACGCGAATCCGATGGACTACCTCCGGTACGTTCGCCGGTGGGAGAAAACCTACGACCACCACAAGATCTTCAACCCGGCCCTCCGGGCGCCGATGGTCGTCTTCTCGGCGGTGTACCCACTCGGTAAGCTGATGCGCCAGCAGTACCTGAAGTCGCTGAAAGGCGGCGGGGTCGGCCCCTCCGCCTGGGCTGGCTGAGCCCGCTCCTCAGCCGAGGACGAGGGCGACGCCGGGGGTCGAGCACGGGATGCGCTCGGCCGCGTTGCGCAGCAGGGAACCGGTCGGTCGGTGCGGGTCGGTCGACACCACGACACGGCCGGAGGCGTTGACGATCGTCGCTGCCGGGAGGCCGCGGACGTGCGCCAGGAGCGCCCGCTCGACGTCGTTGACGTAGAGGTCAGCGCCGACGACGCCGATCAGTCGGTCACCGTGGTGCGCGGGCATGGTGAGGGTGAGCGTGTAGTCGTCGGTGCACAGGTAGTCGACGTAAGGGCCCGTGACGTGTCGGGCCCCGGTCGTCGTCGGGACGCGCCACCACTCGAGGGTCGTGTAATCGCGGAAGCTCTCCGACCCCGGATCCTCCTCGGCGAGCAGGCGCCGGATCGAGGGGTCTGCCGAACCCACGCCGAAGGTGTTGGCGTGCCCGAGCCACCACGCGAGATGCCACTCGGCGTCATGCAGGAAGCCCGGCGTGGCGACGAAGCCCGCTCCGATGACGAGCGCGCCGTCGACGGAGAGTTCCGGCACGGTGATCGACTCGACGACCCGGTCGAGTCCGTCGACCGTCGGGGCGCCGTCCTGCGCATCGACGTAGGCCTCGATGAGCGCGCGCCACGAGTCGATCCGCTCGAAGACACCACCGAATGTGCGATCGACCGCGTCGACGCACTCCCGCACCGCGGCATCCAGCGTCGTCGGCATCGTCAACCCCCAGCCTCAAGTGCGGTCTTCTCGTCGAGCAGCCACTCTATGGCCCCGCCGATGTGCTCGACAGTACGCCGGCGCGCCTCTGCGCCGTCGAGCGTCTCGATCGCGGCGACGACCGCGAGGTGCTCGGCGCGGCTGGTGCGACGCTCGGCGGAGTCGCGCAGGCACCACCAGAGCAGCGGCGCGAACTCCGCTTGCAGCCGCAACTCTTCGCGCACCAGCCGAGCCGACTGGGAGAGCGCGGCGACTTCGAGCCGGAAGGTGCCTTCGCCGCGCCGCGTGGACGTCTCGTCGCCGGAGTCGACGGCCTCCACGGTCTCCCGTAGTCGGCGGATGTCGTCGTCGGTCGAGCGGTCGGCGGCGAGCTCGGCCGCGGCGCCCGCGATCGCGGCGTAGTGCACGCCCATGTCGCGGAGTTCGACGCGGGACAGGCTCGCGACCCGCCGGGCGATGCGGGTCGCGCGCGAGTCGATCGCGATCACAAAACTGCCGCCGTCGCGACCCCGGCGGGTTTCGACGAGGCCGCGTTCGCGGAGTGCCTCGAGCGCCTCCCGCGCGGTCACCGTCGCGACTCCGAACTGCCGGGCCATCTCGGCTTCGCTCGGCAGCTTCTCGCCGCTATTGAGCAGCCCGAGGTCGATCGCGTCGCTGAGTCGCTGGGTAACCAGCTCGGCCCGCCCCCCGCCCGCGATCGGCGCGAAGACTGCGGCGCGCGCGGCGGTCGTTGCGCGGATGGACTGCGGCATGGCCTTCCCGGTTCGGCGTGCGTGACCTGACCGTAACATGCGCGAGATGTGGATGACATCTGCTTCCATATGATTTCCTTATCGCAACATCACACACTGAATCGCAAAAAGGCCCTGAGGAGTGACCACGGCTACCCCTGCAATCCGCCTCACCGGACTGACGAAGTCGTTCGGTTCCGTCGTCGCGGTCGACAGCCTCGACCTCGACATCGCCGAGGGCGAGTTCTTCTCGATGCTGGGCCCCTCCGGGTCGGGCAAGACGACGGTGCTGCGGCTCATCGCCGGCTTCGAGCGGCCGACCTCCGGCACGATCGAACTGCGCGGGCACGACGTGACCGATCGTGCGCCGTTCGACCGCGACGTCAACACCGTCTTTCAGGACTACGCGCTCTTCCCGCACATGACGGTGCTCGAGAACGTCGCCTACGGCCTTCGGGTGCGCGGCATTCCCCGGGAGCGACGTCGGAAACTCGCCCGTGAGGCCCTCGAATCCGTCGCGCTCGGTGGCTTCGGCGACCGCAAGCCCAGCCAGCTCTCCGGCGGGCAGCGGCAACGCGTGGCACTGGCACGCGCGACGGTCGTCGAACCGAAGGTGCTCCTCCTCGACGAACCGCTCGGGGCACTCGACCTCAAACTGCGGGAGCAGATGCAGGTCGAGCTGAAAGAGCTGCAGCGGTCCCTCGGAATCACCTTCATCTTCGTCACGCACGACCAAGAGGAGGCTCTCACCCTGAGCGACCGGATCGCCGTCTTCAACGCCGGTCGGATAGAGCAGCTCGGCACCCCCGCAGAGATCTACGAGTCGCCCGCATCCTCGTTCGTCGCCTCCTTCGTCGGAACCTCCAACATCTTCGATGCGGCCTCGTCCCAGACGCTGCTCGGGGTCTCGGGCGTCACCTCCATCCGGCCGGAGAAGATAGCGCTCGTCGCCCCCGGAACCGCCGAGCGGGCCGGTGCGGTGTCGCTGCCCGGCACGATCGCCGAAGTCATCTATCTCGGCACGGCGACACGCTTGCTCGTCGAACTCGCCGATGGCCGCCGCCTCACCGTGCTCGAACAGAACGCGACGGCCCGCGCCGACACCGACCGCCGCGGCGACGCGGTACTCGCCCGATTCGCGACGACTGACCTCGTGCCGCTCAAGGCCTCCGGCTGAACCTCCCGCACCAGGGAATCCATCCAACGAGAGAAGGAGAACGCAATGCGCACTACAGCACCACGAAGGTCGGCGATCCTCGCCGCCCTCGCGATCGTCACGACGACCGCAGTCCTCACCGCCTGTGGCACCGCCTCGACGCCGTCCGGTGACGACGGCGGGCTGCCGGCCGAGCTCGGCGAATTCGAAGGCTCGGTCTCGATCCTCGCCTGGCCGGGCTACGTCGAAGACGGAAGCAACGACCCGGCCGTCGACTGGGTGTCGAGCTTCGAAGAGGAGACCGGCTGCGAGGTCGAGTCTCAGGCCTACGGCACCTCTGACGAGGCGGTCAACCTCGTGCGGTCCGGTGGCTACGACGTCGTCGCGGCCTCCGGCGACGCGACCCTGCGACTCATCGCAGCCGGCGACGTCGCTCCGGTGAACACCGACCTGATCCCGAGCTACGAGGGCGTCTTCGACTTCCTCAAGGAGCAGGCCTGGAACTCGGTCGACGGGCAGTCCTACGGCGTTCCGCACGGCTATGGCGCGAACCTCCTCCTCTACAACACGGAGGAAGTGAGCCCGGCACCCACCTCGTGGGATGTCGTGTTCGACAACGCCGACGCGTACTCGGGCAAGATCACCGCGTACGACTCGCCGATCTACATCGCCGACGCCGCCGTCTACCTGATGGCGCACCAGCCCGAACTCGGGATCGAGAATCCGTACGCCCTCGACGAGGAGCAGTTCCAGGCCGCTGTCGACCTGCTGACGGCTCAGCGTGAGCACGTCGGCGAGTACTGGTCGGACTACCTCAAGGAGATCCAGGCGTTCCAGACCGGCGACTCGGTCGCGGGCACCACGTGGCAGGTCATCCAGAACGTTCTCGAGGGAGAAGGCGCCACTACGGCGGTCGTGCTCCCCGAAGAGGGCGCGACCGGATGGTCGGACACCTGGATGATCGCCTCCGAGGCCGAGAGCCCGAACTGCGCGTACGCGTGGCTCGACTGGATCGCGAGCCCTGAGGTCAACGCTCAGGCGACCGCGTACTTCGGCGAAGCGCCGTCGAGCCAAGCCGCCTGCGACTTCCGTGACGACTGCGAGGCCTACCACGCCGGCGACGAGGAGTACGCGTCGCAGATCTGGTACTGGACCACGCCGATCGCGGATTGCGTCGACGGTCGCACCGACGTCGAGTGCGTCGACTACGCGGCGTGGACCGAAGCCTGGTCGCAGATCAAGGGCTGACCTACACAATGACGAGCAGCGCGGCGACGCCGCAGACCGAGCGCGCCGGGATCCCGCGACCGCGGGCCACCCCGGCGCGCCGGATCTCGGTATTTCTGAGCAAGCACGCGCGGACGCGATTGGGGCTCCTCCTCGCGGCTCCGCTGTTCTGGCTCGGCGCGGTCTACATCGTCGCGCTCGCCGCGCTGCTCGTCACAGCCTTCTGGACGGTCGATTCGTTTACCGGGGAGGTGCGCATCGACTGGACATTCGACAACATCGTCCGCGTCGTCACCGGCTCCCTTTACCAGACGGTGACCCTCCGCACGATCGGTGTCGCACTTCTCGTCACCGTCGTCGACATCCTCATCGCGTTGCCGATCGCGTTCTTCATGGCGAAAGTCGCCAGCCGGTGGCTTTCGCGCATCCTGGTCGTCGCCATTCTGATGCCCCTCTGGGCGAGCTACCTCGTGAAGGCCTACGCCTGGCGCTCGGTGCTCTCCGAGGGCGGGGCGTGGTCGAGCATCGTCGAACCGTTCGGTGGCGAGACGCCCGGCTACGGGCTCCCCGCGGTCGTCATCACCCTCGCCTACCTCTGGCTGCCGTACGTGATCCTGCCGATCTACGCGGGACTCGAACGCGTGCCGGATTCTCTGCTCGAAGCCTCGGGCGACCTCGGGGCCAAGACGTGGCGCACCCTCGTATCCGTCGTGCTGCCGATGCTCTGGCCGGCGATCATCGCGGCGTCGATCTTCAGTTTCTCGTTGTCGCTGGGCGACTACATCACTGTCAATATCGTCGGTGGCACGAGCCAGATGCTCGGCAACCTCGTCTTCACGAACGTCGGGGCGGCGAACAACCTGCCCCTCGCGGCCGCGATCTCTCTCGTGCCGATCGCCATCATGGTCGTGTACCTCACCGCCGCGCGCCGCTCCGGCGCTCTCGAGAATCTGTAGGGGCCCAGGATGCGACTCAGCAGCACCGCGCGCGCCACCCTCGGCATCGTCACCGCGCTCCTTCTGGCGGTCATCTATCTGCCGCTCGGCGTCGTGTTCGTCAACTCGTTCTCGACTTCGACGACCCTCACCTGGCCGCCACCCGGTTTCACGCTCGAGTGGTGGGGCCGGGCGTTCCGTAACGCCGGCGCGCTCGAGGCGATCGGCACCAGCGTGCAGATCGCCCTCGCCGCAACCGCGATCTCGCTCGTGCTCGGCACCCTGGCCGCGATCGCATTGCAGCGCTACAAGTTCTTCGGACGCGACGCCGTGAGCCTGCTCGTCATCCTGCCCATCGCGCTGCCCGGCATCGTCACCGGCATCGCGCTCAACAACTTCTTCCGCACGATCATCGACGTGCGGCTCGGGATGTTCACGATCATCGTCGCGCACGCCACCTTCTGCATCGTGACCGTGTTCAACAACGTGATCGCGAGACTGCGCCGAACCGGCACCTCCCTTGAGGAGGCGTCATCGGACCTCGGCGCCGGAACCTGGACGACCTTCCGCCTCGTGACCTTCCCGCAGCTGCGCTCGGCCCTCATGGCCGGCGGCCTGCTCGCCTTCGCGTTGTCGTTTGACGAGATCATCGTGACGACATTCACCGCAGGCAGCGGCGTGACGACCCTGCCGATCTGGATCTTCGAGAATCTGTTCCGCCCGAATCAGGCACCGATCGTCAACGTCATCGCCGTCGTGCTCGTCGCGTTCTCGGTCGTGCCGATCTGGTTGGCGCAACGCCTCGCGGGGGCTGAGCAGACTCAGCGCTGAGAGCCCCGCCCGCCGCGTTCCCAACTCTCTGAAAGGCAGCGCTGTTCTCCCGGATCATGAGAACTTCCGGGTGAAAGGCAACGGCTTCCGCGTCCGGACGCCTAGAAGGAGCGGGATGAGCACGTAGGTCGGGTTCGAGACGGAGCCGGTCTGGGTTGGTAGGATCGTCGCGAACACGGGAGTCCGGTATGCCGGGCTGAGAGGAAGCAAGAAAAGCTTCGACCGTCGAACCTGATCCGGATCATGCCGGCGCAGGGAGGCCTTCTCAGGACACCACGTCCGCCCGTGCCCCTTCACCGATCGAAAGGGCACGAAAAGTGCAAAATCGCAACCTCGGATTGAGTAGCGGCCGGCGCAGCCGGACGCGTATCGAAATCATCTTTCTGGCGGCGTTTGCCGCATCCGCCGTTCTACTCGCGGGCTGCACCGCGTCCGAGGACGCACCCGTCACCCTGGTGCTCGTCACGCACGACTCCTTCGCGCTGAGCGAGGGCACGCTCGAACAGTTCACCGACGAGACCGGCATCGTCGTCGACGTGCAGTCAGGCGGCGACGCTGGGGAGCTCGTGAACAAGCTGGTGCTCACGAAAGAGTCGCCGCTCGGAGATGTCGTTTTCGGCATCGACAACACGTTCGCCTCGCGGGCCGCCAGCAACGGGGTTCTCGAGGAGTACGTGTCGGGCGACCTGACGGATGCCGAGGCGGCGTACGTGCTGCCTGCCGGTTCGGGTGGGGAGTTCCTCACCCCCATCGACTCGGGCGATGTGTGTGTCAACGTCGACCACGAGTGGTTCGCCGACGCCGGCATTCCCGAACCGGTGACCCTCGACGACCTGACCGACCCGGTGTACGAGGGGCTGCT
>NZ_JANMSQ010000202.1:0-3145 GCF_031389465.1 Pseudolysinimonas sp. | reverse complement strand
CGTCATCCCGAGCTTCGCCGGTCAGGTCGAGGGTGCCGTCGAGTACGTCGCGGGCCTCGTGCGCGACGGCTGGAACGTCACCGTCACTGCGGCCGGCACGGGAATGGTCGAACGTGCCCGCGATGTGCTCGCCGAGGCTGGTGCGGCGCCCGCCCTCGAACAGGCCGCGATCGAGGCCGGCTTCGCACTGCCCGACGCGAGAATCGCGGTGCTCTCCGAAGCCGAGTTCTACGGCCGGGCCGCGTCGGTCGACGCGCGCGGAACCCGACGCCTGGCGAGCCGCCGCAAGAACGTCGTCGATCCGCTGCAGCTGAAGACCGGCGACTACGTCGTGCATGAGACGCACGGCATCGGCCGCTTCGTCGAACTCATCCAGCGCGAGGTCGCGTCGGGGGAGCGCACCGCGCGCGGGCCGCTCGGTACCCAGCACGCCCGCGTCGTGCGCGAGTATCTCGTACTCGAATACGCGGCAAGCAAGCGCGGCGGCGCCCCCGACCGGCTCAGCGTGCCGACCGACCAACTCGACCTGCTCTCCCGTTACGTCGGCGGCGAAGCCCCCGCGTTGTCGAAGATGGGCGGGTCCGATTGGGCAGCCGCGAAGGGCAAGGCCCGCAAGGCCGTGCGCGACATCGCCGTCGAACTGGTGAAGCTCTACTCCGCGCGGATGGCGAGTGTCGGGCACGCCTTCCCGCCCGACACCCCGTGGCAGCGCGAGCTCGAGGAGGCGTTCGCGTTCGCCGAGACCCCCGATCAGTTGAGCACGATCGACGACGTGAAAGCCGATATGGAACGGCCGATCCCGATGGACCGGCTCGTTTCGGGCGACGTCGGCTACGGCAAGACCGAGATCGCGGTGCGCGCCGCGTTCAAGGCCGTGCAGGACGGCAAGCAGGTCGCGATGCTCGTGCCGACGACGCTGCTCGTGCGGCAGCACATGGAGACCTTCGCCGAACGGTTTGCCGGATTCCCCGTGCACCTGCGGGCGCTCAGCCGGTTCCAGTCCGACAAGGAGTCGAAGGAGACCATCGAGGGGCTCGCCGACGGCTCGGTGGATGTCGTCATCGGCACCCACCGGCTGCTCTCCGAGGGCATCCGCTTCAAGGATCTCGGGCTCGTCGTCATCGACGAAGAGCAACGCTTCGGCGTCGAACACAAGGATTCGCTGAAGAAACTGAAGACCAACGTCGACATCCTCGCGATGTCGGCGACGCCGATTCCCCGGACGCTCGAAATGGCGGTCACCGGCATCCGGGAGATGTCGACCCTCGCGACGCCGCCGGAAGACCGGCATCCGATCCTCACCTTCGTCGGCCCATACAACGAGAAGCAGGTCTCGGCCGCCATCCGGCGGGAACTGCTGCGCGAAGGGCAGGTGTTCTTCGTGCACAACCGGGTGTCGAGCATCAACCGCGTCGCCGCCCAGCTCGCCGACCTCGTGCCGGAGGCGCGCATCGCCGTCGCACACGGCCAGCTGCCGGAGAGCGTGCTCGAGCAGGTCATCGTCGACTTCTGGGAGCGCAAATTCGACGTGCTGGTGTCGACGACCATCATCGAGACCGGCATCGATATCACCAACGCGAACACGCTCATCATCGACGCCGCCGACAAGTACGGGCTGTCGCAGCTGCACCAGATCCGTGGGCGCGTGGGGCGCGGCCGGGAGCGCGCCTACGCGTACTTCCTCTATGACGACGGCAAGCCCCTCGGCGAGGTCGCTCAAGACCGGCTTGAGACCATCGCGGCGAACACCGAACTCGGGTCGGGGATGCAGGTCGCGCTGAAAGACCTCGAAATCCGCGGCGCGGGCAACCTCCTCGGCGGCGAACAGTCGGGGCACATCGCCGGGGTCGGCTTCGACCTCTACCTGCGCATGATCGGCGAGGCCGTAGCCACCTTCCGCGGCGACATCCCCGAAGGGCAGACGGAGCTGCGTCTCGAACTGCCGGTGGATGCCCGCATCCCCGAGGACTACCTCGAGAGCGAGCGGCTGCGGCTCGAGGCGTACCAGAAGCTCTCGACGGCGGCGGCCCCGGCGTCGACCGATGACGCAATCGACGCGGTCGCCGAAGAACTCGCCGACCGTTACGGCGACCTCCCGGATGCCGTGCAGAACCTCGTCGCCATCTCCCGGCTCCGGCGCGCGGCCATCAAGGCGGGACTGTCGGAGGTGGTTGCGGTTGGCGGCAACCTCCGCATTGCGCCCGCCGAACTCCCTGATTCCAAGCAGCTGCGGCTGAAGCGCATGTATCCGGGGGCGCGGGAGTTCGCCGCGGCAAGGGCGCTCAGCATCCCGCTGCCCCAGGGCACCGACGCCGAGCTGATTACCTGGGTCGAGGGCGTGCTGACCGCCCTCTTCGCGCCGCCCGCCCCCGCCGACAGCGCCACCCCCGCTGGTTGAGTGCCGCCGCAGGCGGTGTATCGAAACCGGGACTGCAACGGGTGGGGTTTCGATACGCGAGCCGCGATGCGGCGCGCTACTCAACCCGCGGGGTCCGCTCCCCAACGCGCCCGAGGGCGATCGGAATGAGCACCATCGACCGCAGGTCGATCACGACGTGCAACACGATCGGAACCAGGATCGATCCGGTCACCAGGTAAAGCACCACGAAGAGGGCGCCGAGCACGGTCGAGAACACGATGCCGAGCGGACCTTGGTAGAGGTGCAGCAACCCGAACAGCAGGGTCGCCCCGAGGAAAGCCGCGAGCACGTTGCCGGTGACCGCGAATATGAGCGCGGGCAACCCGAGCCGGAACAGCAGCTCCTCGAAGACTCCCGCGCTCACCGAGAGCGCCGCGCCGTACGGCAGTTCGCCGCGGGTGCGGGGCAGAAGGGCGCGGATGTCGCCGATCGCCGGGGCCTCATCGAGGGAGTTGCGCGCCAACACGACCGGCAGCACGAGACCGGCGAGCACCAGGACGGCGAGCGCGACGGCAACCGGGATGCCGGCGTCCCCGGCGAGGAATCTGCGCACGGCGTCAATCGGCGCCCACTCCTGCGCGGCCGCGAGCGCATGGGGGATCTGAGCCCACGCTCCGACGATCGTCGCGAGGGAGAGGCCACCGAGCGCGAGCACTCCTTCGATCAGCCAGCGGCGGTAGACCTTCTGCCGCGCAACGGTCGAACGCAGCCGCTTGAAGCGCCCGT
>NZ_JANMSQ010000198.1:0-3782 GCF_031389465.1 Pseudolysinimonas sp. | reverse complement strand
CCGAGACCGGGGCCGCGGTGTTCCAGTTGGTCGCAGAACTCGATGCGGGGCCGGTCTTCGCGACGTTCGAGCACCCGATCGGGCGCAACCAGACCGCCGGACACCTGCTCGAGGTGCTTTCCGAACGCGGAGCCGGCCTGTTGACCTCGGTTGTCGACGACCTCGACGCCGGAACCGCGCGCGCGGTGGAGCAGGCGGGTGAGGTGACGCTCGCCCCGAAACTCGACCTGGGTGACGGCCGCCTCGACTGGTCGCGGTCGGCCGCGGAACTGGATGCCCGCATCCGCGGCACCACTCCCGAGCCGGGGGCTTTCGCGCTGCTCGACGACGGCGCCGAGCGACTCAAGGTTCTCGATGCCGCCATCGCTCACGGCGACACCGCGCTTGCGCCGGGCGAGTTCGACCTCCGGGCCGGACGGCTGCTCGTCGGCACTGCAACCGACCCCCTGCACCTGGTGACGGTTCAGCCCGCCGGCAAGCGGGCGATGGCCGCCGCCGACTGGTGGCGGGGTCGCAGCCGGTGAACGCCAAGCACGGAGCGGGCACGACGGGGCGAGCCGCCCCCGCGCGCAAGGTCGCCGCCGAAGTGTTGGCGGCCGTCCGCGACGATGACGCGTACGCGAACCTGTTGCTGCCCGCCCGCATCGCGCAAGCAAATCTGAGCACTGAGGATGCCGCCCTCGCCACCGAGCTGACGTACGGCACGTTGAGGATGCAGGGTCGCTACGACCGCATCATCCGCCTGGCGGCAAATCGGGAGGTCGACGCGATCGACCCGGTCGTGCTCGACGTGCTGCGCCTCGGCGTGCACCAGTTGCTCGCGACCCGCATCCCGCCCCACGCTGCCGTCGGCGACACGGTCGCGCTCGCTCCGCGCCGGGCGACCGGCTTCGTCAACGGCGTGCTGCGCACGGTGGCGCGCTCAACACCGGACGAGTGGGATGCCCGCGTCACCGAAGATCTCAGTGGTGACGCGAAACTCGCGGCCGAGTACTCGCACCCCGAGTGGGTCGTCGACGCACTGCGTCGCGGGCTTGACGCCGACGGGCGGGTTGAAGAGTTGGAAGAGCTGCTGGCCGCCGACAACGTTGCGCCGGCCGTGTCGCTCGTCGCGCTGCCCGGGTTGGTTGAGGTCGCCGAGATTGGGGAGCCGGGCGTCATCGCGCCGACGGCCGTGCGCGCTCTCGGCGGGGATCCGGCTGCTGTTCCAGCTGTAGCGGCGGGGACGGCGCGGGTGCAAGACGAGGGGTCACAACTCGCGGCGCTGATCCTCAGCCGGGCACGCGAGGTCACGCCGGGGGAGCGCTGGCTCGACATGTGCGCCGGGCCGGGTGGCAAAGCGGCGCTGCTCGTCGCTGAAGCGCGTCTCGGCGGGGCCGAGCTGGTGGCGAACGAACTCATTCCGGCACGCGCGGGCCTGGTTCGGCGCGCCCTCGCGGTCTTCAAACCGGCACCTCAGGTTGTCGAGGGCGATGCCGCGCGCTTCGCGACGACCGATCCGGGCGGATTCGATCGCATCCTTCTCGATGCGCCGTGCACCGGACTCGGCGCCCTCCGTCGTCGCCCCGAAGCTCGGTGGCGGAAGCGGCCCGCCGATATCCCGGGTCTTGTTGCCCTCCAGACCCGACTGCTGGATGCCGCTGTCGCGGCCCTCGCGCCCGGCGGCCTGCTCGCCTATGTGACGTGCTCGCCGCATCCCGATGAGACTCGCGCGGCGGTCGCCCGCGTGCTCAAGCGGCATCCGGGGCTCACCGCCGTCGACACTCGGGCCGTCGCGGCGACGATCGCGACCAGCGACCTCGGGCCGGGCGTCGGGCCGGCGGTGCAACTGTGGCCGCACACCCACGGCACGGATGCGATGTTCGTGCAGCTGCTCTCTAAGGTGGACGCGTGAGCGCCCGCATCCAGCCCAGCATCCTTGCGGCTGATTTTGTGAACCTCGAAGCCGACGTCGTGCGCATCGCGACGGCCGATGCCGTGCACGTCGACGTCATGGACAACCACTTCGTGCCGAACCTCACCTTTGGCCCGCAGATGGTCGGCCGGTTGCAGGCGGTCGCGTCCATCCCGCTCGACGTGCATCTGATGATCTCCGACGTCGACCGCTGGGCTCCCGGCTACGCCGAACTCGGCGTTTTCTCGGTGACTTTTCATGCGGAGGCGACGGACGCTCCGGTTGCCCTCGCCCGGCGGCTACGGGAGATCGGCGCGCGGGCCGGCATCGCCGTCAAGCCCGGCACCGCGCTGGAGCCTTACCTGGAACTGCTGCCCGAATTCGATCAAGTGCTCGTGATGACCGTCGAGCCGGGCTTCGGCGGCCAGGGCTTCATGGCCGACATGATGCCCAAGGTGGCTGCGGCCCGCGCCGCGATCGACGCGGCAGGAATCGACGTGTGGCTTCAGGTCGACGGTGGCATCGCCCTCGACACGATCGGGCAGGCCGCCGAAGCAGGCGCCGACACCTTCGTCGCCGGGTCGGCCGTGTACGGTGCAGCCGATGTCGAGACCGCAATCGCCGACCTCCGTGCGGCGGCCGAACGGCACGCCCACTGATCGCGATTGGCTATCTGCCCAACATGGCGGATTTTCGTGCGTCTAAGTTAGCCATCTTGGGCAGATAGCCGAAGCGGTGGGTCTGCTTGACTGGAGTCATGAGCGAGAAGACCAAGCCTGAGATCGACTTCATCGAAGGCCCCGCCCCGACCGAACTCGTCAGCACCGACATCGAGGTAGGTGATGGCGCCGAAGCCACCGCGGGCGCACGGGTGACCGTGCACTATGTGGGCGTCGACTTCGAGACCGGCGAGGAGTTCGACTCCTCGTGGAACCGCGGAGAGTCGATCGAGTTCCCGTTGAACGGGCTCGTGCGTGGGTGGCAAGAAGGCATCCCAGGCATGAAGGTCGGCGGTCGCCGCCAGCTCGTGTGTCCGCCTGCGTGGGCGTACGGTCCCGCGGGTGGCGGACACCGCCTCTCGGGCCGCACGCTCGTCTTCGTGATCGACCTGCTCGGCGTCGCCTGACTCCGCCTAAGTCCAGGGCAGCGGCAACACCTCGCCGTCGCCGACCGGCGGCACCACCAGCACGCCGGTCGCGGCCGCGAGTCCGCGCATCATGGCGGCCCCCGTCCACTCGACCTCATCGAGCCCGGCACGTACGGGCACGAGACGGGTGGCTTCGGGATGCCGTTTCACCGAAGCTGGCACCGGGACTGTCACTAGCGGATCGATCACGCGGCCCGTGAAGCCGGCGATCAGCACGTCGCCCAGCGATAACAACCCGAGCATCGCGGCGAGCGGATTTCCCGCCAGCCCGAGCACGAGTGGCCCGTCGGGGAGGCGCGCGAGCAGAGTCGGTCCACCCGGACGCGACGCCAAGCCGGGCACGAGGTAGTCGGCGCCGAGGTCGTCGAGCGCGCGGCGAACGTGATCGGCATGCGACCCACCGGTACCTCCGGTTGTCACCACGAGATCGGTGTCGGCGTCGCGCAGCGCGGCTACTGTCGCATCCCGGTCGTCTCCGACTCGCAGGGTTCGGGTAGGAGCGGCGCCGAGCATCCCGAGAATGGCCGGAATCGTCGCGCCGAAACTGTCCCGCACGAAGCCAGCCTCGGGTACGCCGTCGAGCACGACCTCGTCGCCCGTGAACACCGTCGTGACGCTCGGGCGCAGCGCGACCTCGAGTCGGTCGGCGGTTGCGGCGGCGGCGAGGGCAAGATGCGCGGGGGAGAGCCGGATGCCGGCCGCCACGAGGAGTTCCCCGACTCTGGCCTCCTCTGCCGGGGG
>NZ_JANMSQ010000123.1:0-17740 GCF_031389465.1 Pseudolysinimonas sp. | reverse complement strand
CAGCCGTCGCGCACGAGGCCCGCGACGTACTCGACGGCACCCTCGACCTGACCGGCGAAGCTCGGGATGACGGCGCCGGGAATGCGCACGACCTCGTCGGCGTCGGAGTCGAAGGGGCTGAACGTCCACCAGGTGCGCGGGTTCGACGCCGTCCTGAGTTGGGAGACCGTGAGGAAATCGCCACGGTCGAGGCTGATCGGCGCTTTCGCCCCGACGGTCGCCGCGCTCCACGCCGCATCGAGGAACACGCGGTTCGTCTCAGCAAGGCTGACCGCCCGGGTCGCGACCCGCTCCGGACTCAGGATGGCGACCGCGGCATCCTCGGGTAGCAGGTCAGTGACGGGCACGAGATCGCCGACGAGCGCGGGGGCGAGCGACTCCATCCCCTCGACCGGGATGCCTTCGGCGATCTTCGCCAGCATCCCCTCGAGGCTCGGGAACTCGCTCTCCATCTCGCGCGCGCGCTGTCGCACCGCCTCGGTGAGCAGCAGCTCGCGGCTCGGCAACAGCTCGACGCGGTCGAGCTCCTCGGGCAGCGAGCGCTGATCGGCGACCGAGAAGTACCGCAGCTGCTCCAGCTCGTCACCGAAGAAGTCGGCTCGCACCGGATGCTCGGCGTCGGGAGGAAAGACATCGAGGATGCCGCCGCGCACCGCGAACTCGCCGCGTCGGGTGACGAGGTCGACGCGGGCATACGCGAGTTGGGCGAGCTCGAGCGCGAGCACGGCGAGGTCGTAACCCCGACCGCCGCGGGTGAGTTCGAGCGATGCGACGTCGACGAGTCCCGGCACGACGGGTTGCAGGGCGGCACGCACGCTCGCGACGACGACCAGGTGACCGCGACGGTCGGCGTTCCAGCGCGCGATCTCGCGCAGGGTGCGCAGCCGCCGACCGACCGTCTCGGCGCTCGGGCTCAACCGCTCGTGCGGCAGGGTCTCCCAGGCAGGAAAGTCGAGCACCGTCGCGCCGGGCAGGTAGGCGCGCAGCGACCCCGTGACCGCCTCCGCCTCTCGGCTCGTCGCGGTGACCGCGAACACCGCCTGAGCGGGCCCTCGGGCTTCGAGGAGCGCGGCGATGACGGGCACCCGCAGCCCGTCAACGAGGGAGAAGTCGGCATCCTTCGTGCTGTGCCTGAGGGCGGTTTCGAGCGCGCGGGTATGCTCCAAGCCCGGAATCACCGCATGCAGACCCACTCGTTCGAGCTTAGGCGCAGCGCCCGATCACCCCGCCGCGAGGGCTGCGATCTCGGCGGCGGAGAGCACCCGACCGTAGAACCGCACCTCGTCGAGGGCACCCGCCACGAAGTCGACGTTCGCCCCGCCCCACTTGCCTCGCCCGATCGCCGTGCTGCCGGTGGCTGTCCACGATGGGCCGGCGACGGCGGTGCCTTGCGAGACCCCGTCGACGTAGAGCTGGATCGTTCCCGCCTGCTTGTCATAGACCCCCGCGACGTGGTACCAGGTGTTGACCGCCGGCGAGAGACCGTTGACCTGGATGAGCGTCGCAGCGGTCGAGTCGCTGGTTCGTTGCGAGAAGTTGAACTGCCCGAGGTTAGTCATCTGCAAGTAGAAGGGATTGATGTTAGTGCCGTCGATGACCGCGAAGGTCCGATGGTTCACGAGGCTGCTCAGCCGCACCCAGGCGGCGACCGTGTGGCTCTCGTTCGTGTCGACGGCGGGGCCGTCGAACTGCACGAAGCTGTTGGTCGCACCCGTCAGGTTCACTGCGGGAGTAGTGGACATGCCGGTCGGACGGGTCGTCCAGGTCGCGCCGGCTTGCAGGGTGGCCGTTCTGGCGTTGCCCGAGGTGTCCGCCGCGCTCGCGCCGGAGCCCTCGTTCAGCGCCCAGATCGCGCCGGGCGAGCGCGCGACGTTGGCGCTCGTCGCGATGTGCTGGAGGCCGAGGTTGTCCGACACCACGTAGCGGTACATGTAGCACGCGCCCGACGTCGCCACGGTGTCGACGACCGGTGAGGTCGGGTTCGTACCTCCCGTGACGGTCACGAACGCTCCGTACGCGCCGCAGGTGGTTCCCGTCAAGGTGGCGGTCGCCCGCTGGAGCAACCGGGTTCCGACTCCCGAGCCGGCATCCGTCCCCGTCGTGAACGACACCGAGATCGTCGTGTCGGCGTAGATGCCGTTGACGTAGCTGACGGTGCCCGCGGTCGGCGCGGAGGTGTCGGCGACGAAAGTCAGGGGCGACGTCGCGGATGCCGTGCCAGCGTTGTTCGTCGCCGTCACGTTGAGGGTGCCCGGGGCCGCCGGTGCGCCACTCCAGGAGTAGGTGTTCACCCCGAGTGATCCGGGAGTCGACGTCCAGTTGGTGCCCGCCGCCGGGTAGGCGTAGCTCGCGATCCCCGACTGGGCATCGGTCGAGGAACCGGTGACCGCGAACGAGCCCGAGGCCGCGCCTGAGTTGTAGTAGACCGTCGAGCCGGAGCCACTCCAGTAGGAGTTCACCGGCGAGGAGATGGCGAGGGTTGGTGCCGACGGTGCTGTCGAGTCGACCTTGATGTCGCCGCTCGTGTAAGTGGTCGAGTTTCCGAGGGTGTCGGCGACGGTGTACTTATACCGGTAGCAGGCTCCGGTTGTCACCGTGTCTGCCTTCGGCGAGGTCGGGTCGGTGCCTCCGGTCACGAGTGCGTAGGCGCCGTAGGTGCCGCAGGTGCCCGCCGTGAGCGTTGCGGTCGCTCGAGTCAGCGTACGACCGGTCGTCAGCAGCCCGCTCGAGTCGGTTCCGGGGGTGAAGACGATGCTGAGGTTCGGGGAGGTCGAGTAGCGAGCGCCCGTACCTACCAGACCGCTCGCGTCAACCGAGCCGCCCGTCGGGCCGGTGACATCGGTGGCGACCGAACTTCCCAGTTGGTAGTGATTGGTGACGGTCGTGGGCGACAGCACGCTGCTGTACACCGCGACCTCGTCGAGCAGGCCAGCGTAGTACTGGATCCCAGTCGCTTGACGACCGAAGGTCAGGGTGGTCGAGGCGTTGAGCGGTTGAGTGTTCCCGGAGGCGGTGCCAGAGAGTGCCCCGTCCACGTAAAGGGCCAGCGCGCCCGTTGACTGCGTGCGCGTGAACACGACGTGGTGCCACGCGTTGTTGTGAAGGTTGGGGGCCGAGACGATGCTCACGTCAGGAGTTCCGACTCCCGCAACGATTCGACCAGCACAGAGCGAGACCCCGAAGTCCCAGGTTGCGCCGGACACCTCGGCGTCAACGAGACCATGCCCCCGCCACCACTGGTCGCATCCGAAACCAGCGTACTGAGAGGTCTTGAACCAGAACTCGATGGAGAAGTCGCCAGCGATCTGCCGAGCGGCTGTCGCGTAGTCGTTGACCCCGTCGAAGAGCACGGCTGTGTCAGCGTCGTTCGGCGGAGCGCCGGTCACGCCACCTGTCGGGTTGTTGAAGAAGGTGCCGTCGTTGTTGTTGGGGCCGTTGTCGTCCATCACCCCGGCCGTGCTCGCGTCGCCGAGGCGCCACCGGCTGATGAGCCCTGACGTGACAGCCACAGCTCCCCCGTAGTCGATGAGTGAGACATCCGTGGTCGTGGTGATCGACTGGTTGCCGACGCCATCCGTCACCACATATTGGTACATGTAGCAGTACGAGTTGACGACCGTGGTGTCGACGTATGGCGACGTCGGGAGCCCCGGCCCGATGTTGGCGAAAGCCGAGTAGGGCGTTCCGCAGGCCCCGGACGTGAACGCAACCTGGGCGCGTTGCAGCTGCCGCGTGACGATCCCGGCACCGCCGTCGGTGCCGGTCGTGAACGTCACCGACACCGATTTGCCGGGCTGGGTTCCGTTGATGTAGCTGATCGTGCCGACGGCCGGCGCGGTCGAGTCGTTGGTGAAGGTCAGGTTCGTCGTCGCCGTGTTGCCGATGACATCCCGCCCGACGACGGCCTCGGTCGGAGAGCCGGTCGTGGCCGCCGCCCACGAGAACGTGTTAGAGACGTATGGCCCGCCGGTCGGAGTCGAAACCGTCGAAGGCGTATGCGTCCAGCCGGTCGTCGTGCCACCGAGCGCGGCGGTCTGACTCGACGCCGGCCCGGTGCCGCCATCGGTCAACGCGTTGGTCAACGTGAACGATCCGACGGCGGTGCCCCGGTAGTACACCGTCGTGCCCGTCAGACTCGCACCGCCGGTGATGCTGCTCAGAGTGAGGGAGTTGATCGGCGCGATCGTATCCACGGTGACCACGGTGCTCATCGCACTTTCGGCGCCCCGCCAGTTGGTGCCGATCACCGGGGTGACCGAGTAGCGCCAGGTTCCGCTCGGAACCGAGTTCTCGACGCAGCTGAGGGCCGTCACGGTGCCCGTGCACGCGCTGAGGATCGTCTGTTGAACGAGAGTCGTCGAGTTGTAGCGCCGGATCTCGTACCCGCTCACCGCCATCCCGTTGGTGAGGGTCGACGCCGACCAGCTGACGGTGACGTTCGCACCGCTCGCGTTCGCGGTCGGCGTCGCTCCCGCGTTCACCGAGGTCGCGAGGGCCGAGCCGGCACTCCCGGCCGTGACTGCCGCGAGCCAGTACGACCACGCGGCGCCACCGACGAGCACGAGTGCGAACGCGGCGATCGCGAACAGGAGCGTACGACGCCACCGAGCCGTCACGGAGAGGTGCCGGGCCGGGCCTTGAGCGATCGTCGTCGTGGTCATCCGGACACCAGATAGACCGTGAAGGTGGCGCCCTGACAGGCGTTGGCGGCGGATGTCGACATCCCGATGGCGTTCGGCAGCGTGATGCCCAGAGTGCCGTTGACCACACCCACCCGAGCCGGGATCGTCCACCCGCTGCCGCCGTTGTTCTGCGTCGTGAAGCTCAGGACGGCGACGCTGCAGCCGCTGTGACCGGCATCGACGGCGAAGCCGCCCGTGCCGCTTGCCGTGTCGAGGCTGAGCGAGTCGATCCGCACGGGGGAGTCGTTGGTGTTGGTCGCGGTGAGGACGACGTGGGCGGTGGCGCCGGGGCGGAGGTTCGCCGGCGGCGTGCCGCCGCTGAGCGACACGGGGACGACGTCGCCGGTCGCGCTGGTGCCGGTGCCGCCTCCGGTGCCGCCCCAGTAGGCGAGCGCGATGCCGCCGACCGGCACGACGACGAGCGCGAACACGGCGGATGCACCGAGGATCGCGAGACGCCGTCGGCGGGTCATTCGACGATCCTCCCTGCGGCGGAATAGGCGAGCGAGACCGAGGCCCCCTTGCAGCCGTCCTGGTTGCTCGCGGTATCGAGCATCAGCACCCGGGGCCAATGCTCGGTCAGGACGTCGAGGTCGGCGAGCGAAACCGTCGTTCCGGCGCCGACGATGAGTTCGTCGTGCCACGACAGTTGCTCGACCGAGAAGTCGTGCACATCGCACGGCAACAGGTCCGTGGCGTTCGGTGCGTCGACCGCGTCAATCTCGACGAGAAACTGCGAGACGGCGAGGTCGACGTCGAGCGGGTTGGAGATGCTGAGATTCAGGGGCGCGGATCCCCCCGGATAGGCCGGTTCGGCGAGGTCTCCGCTGATCGTGAACGATTCCGGCGGTCGATCGGCGACCGCCTCAGCGTTTCCGCCGAAGGAGAACGAACGGGTCAGGATCACCCAGGTCAGCCCGGAGCCGACCGCGAGGCCGCCGAGCAGCATCGCGATGGCGACCAGCCATCGGCGGCGGGTGGTGACCATGGGGTGCCTCCGTTCGCCCGTCGAATCGTGGCGAAGTGGTACGTGCCTCAGCGGTGGGGCGACGCCAGCCACCCCACCGCTTCAGCGAGCGATGATCAGTTGGACGTGTAGACCAGGTTGACCGTGGCGTTCTTGCAGCCGTCCTGGTTCTCGGCCGCCTCATTCACGAACGCTATCGTCGCGCCCGACCACGAGCCCTGACCGTTGCCGGCGGGGACGTTGGCGTTGACCGTCACCGGACTGCCGGCGATGACGTAGTCGTCGGCTTCACAGCCCACGATCGGGTCGCCCAGAGCGTCGACGATGGTGCCGATGCTGACACTGACCGAGGCGACGAACACCGATCCGGAGTTCGGGTTGTTGAAGTTGCCGCTCAGCGCGTGCGTTCCGCTGCCGGGCCGGATGTTGGTCACGACGCTCGTCTGGACGACGGTGATCGAGCTGTTCGTTCCGGTGTCGGCCTCGCCGACACCGGAACCGGTGTTCGTCCAGTACGCGTAGGCCGTTCCCGCGCCACCCAGAAGGATGGCGGTGACGATTCCGGCCGCCAGAAGGCGCTTCTTGTTGGTGGTACGCATGTTCAACTACCTCTTCGGAGTCAAAGGAGGAGCATGCGGTCCCAACCACGCGAGCCCCCCCGAGTCGCGTGACCGTGTAAGGAGATTAAATCACTCGGACGCCAACGGGCTATAGGTCCAGAACGAGGGACAGACCGATCTGTCTATAGTTTGTCCCCCGTTTGGGTATGCCAGCGCTGCTGCGCAGCGACGAGGCCAGCGGTGAGAATCTGTTCGGTGGCGTCAGCGGCATCAGAGATCAGGCTCGGGAGGGCATCCCGCTCGATCTTCGCAAACGGCGACAGCACGTAGTCGGCAGGATCCTGTTGTCCGGGCGGGCGACCGATGCCGACGCGCACGCGCACGAAGTCAGGTCCGGCGACGGCGATGATGTCGCGAACCCCGTTGTGGCCGCCTGGTCCACCGCCGGCCTTCAGCCGCACGGTGTCGAACGGCAGGTCGAGTTCGTCGTGGATGACGATCAACTTCGAAGCATCGAGCGAGTAGAACTTCAGCAGCCCCGCGACCGGTCGACCCGACACGTTCATGAACGTCGACGGCACCGCAAGCGCGATCCGGTCGCCGCCCGGGCGCACCCGGGTCTCCCCGACGGTCGCGCCCGCCTTGTGCGCCTTGAGGGTCGTACCGAGCCTTGACGCCAGCTCGGCCACGACCATCTGACCCACGTTGTGACGATGGCCGGCGTAGCCGGGCCCGGGATTCCCGAGCCCGACCACGAGCCAGCGATCGTCGGACATGTGAGGAGGAGCTACTCCGCGGCGTCGGCGGCCGGGGCGTCGCCCTCAGCCGACTCGGCGGCTTCGCCCTCGGCGGCCTCACCCTCGGCGGCTACCTCTTCGGTCTCGCCGAGGTCGACCTGGGTCTCGCCGGTGATGCCGACGATGAGCACCTCGGGGTCGGTCACCAGAGTCGCGCCCGCGGGGAGCTTGACGTCCTTAGCGAGGATCTGAGCGCCTTCGCGAAGGCCCTCGATGCTGACCGTGACGCTCTCGGGGATGTGAGTCGCCTCAACCTCGAGCGAGATCGTATTCGAGTCCTGGTTGACGCTCGTCTCGGGAGCCGGGTCACCCTCGAGGTGCACGGGGATGTCCACGATGACCTTCTCGCCGGCACGCACGACGATGAGGTCGAGGTGCTCGATGATCTGGTGCACCGGGTCCTTCTGAACGTCCTTCACGAGCGCGAGCTGGCTCTTGCCCGCGATCTGGAGGTCGAGCACCTGGTTCGCTTTGCGAATGATGAGCGCCGTCTCGTGGCCCGGGAGGGCGACGTGCTGCGGCTCGGTGCCGTGCCCATAGATCACGGCGGGGATCTTGCCGGCGGCGCGGAGGCGGCGGGCAAAGCCCTTGCCGAACTCGGTGCGCACCTCGACATTCAGCTTGTTGTCCTGTGCAGGTTTCTTGCTCTCAGCCATGGCTGTACTCCTGGATTCCGGGGCGTCAGCCCCACTCTGTGGGATTCAACTCGAACGCACGAAAGCGCGAGGAAGACGTGAGGACCGCCCACCGCGTCGATCACGGCCCCGCGTGCGGAGCCCTCGCCGAAGTTCAGTGGCCCATGCTACAGGGCGACGGGGGGTGAGAGGGCATCGGGGTCGACCACGGCCTCCGGCCGCCCGCGCACGACGCCGCCGATCGCAGAGCCGAGGAAGGTCGCGCCCGCAACCATCACCAGACCGTAAGCCGCCGGCAGGCGCCCCGGAAAGGACGGGGGCAGCGGCAGCAGCCCCGCGAAGAGAACGACTCCCGCCACAAACACAACCGTCGCGGGCAAGATGACGCCGATCGACGACCAGCGCAGCATCAACCCGGCGAGACCGGCGAACACCCCGGCGACCACCGCGATCGAAGCGGAGACCGCGTCGTAGCGCAGCAACTGGAAGATCTGTTGCGCGAAGGTGCCCCCCGCGATCAGGAGCAGCGCCGACGCCCCGAGCAGAGTCCCTGCGCTGAGCGACGACGAGACCGCAACGGCTTTGGCGCCCGACGGCCCGGCGAGCCGACGCGACCGGATGCCGAGCGCGGCCCCGATGAGGAATGCTCCCACCACGAGCGCGGTGCCCGAGAAGTAGAACATCGTCGCGCCGTCGCCCAGCGCGGGGTCGACTTTCGACAGCATCCGGGTGATCTGGAAGACCGGACTGAAGATTCCCCCGGCGAACGGGTTGCCAAAGGGCACGACTAGGGCGAGAAGCCCGAGGAGCCCGTGGATGGCCCCGACGACGAGGGCCCCGACCCAGTGGATCGCGACCGACAGCGCAGCGATGCCGAGCACGAGCGCGCCGACGATCCCGAGCGCGAGACCGACGGGGTCGGGCTCCAGGCGAGCGACCAGAGCGGCGTGCGTTGAGGCGCCGATCCAGCTCAGCGCGAAACCCGTAACCGTGGCGACGGCCGCCACGAGAAGGCTGAGGAACGGTCGCACCACGGCGCCAGCCTACCCACGCTCAGTCGCGGGTGAGCAGGCGATCAATGACATGCGCGACGATCTCATCGGGCCGACGCGCGACATCCACCGCGATCGCGTCCTCGTCCGACGCCGGCTCTTCGAGCGTCGCGAGCTGGGACTGCAGCAACGAAGTCGGCATGAAATGACCGTCGCGCTGCGCCATCCGGGACGCCAACAGTTGCGGCGACCCGTGGAGGTAGACGAGCACCAGGTCGGGTGCCGCCACGCGCAGCCGATCGCGGTAGCTGCGCTTCAGCGCCGAGCACGTGACGACGACGGGGCGGACGAGTTCGACGGCGATCCGGTCGAGCCACGGCGCGCGGTCGAGGTCGGTCAGCGGGATGCCGGCCGCCATCTTGGCGATGTTGGCATCGGGGTGAAGGTCGTCACCTTCCACGAAGGGAAGGTTGATCGCCTCGGCGAGAGCTCGCGCGATCGTGGTCTTACCCGTGCCGGAGACACCCATGACGACGACGGGGCGAGGGAAGGTCATCGTCACCACGCTAGACCTCATCCTCCTCGGCCCGATCCCATGAGCCCGGCACCAGGGTGCCGAGCCGTTCGGCGACCTCGCGCGTCACTCGCGTACGTCGGCCCGCCAGAAGTTCGGCGAGGGTCGTGCGACCCGTGCCGGTGCGTCGCGCGAGCTCCCGCGTCGACAGCCCCGTGTCGCACAGCGCCCGTACCAGCCGCAGCACCTCGTCGGCTGCGACGAACGGGCGAGCCCCCTCCGAACGCTCACGACGGTACTCGGCCCGCGCCTCCCTGCAGCTGGCACCGCCGACATCGCGCGGGCAATCGTGGCCCCGGCATCCGAGGAGGTAGCCGTTCGAGGTGCCGTGCACGATCGCCGTCCCGTCGCCGCTCGATCGACGGCGACGATACTCCTGTGAGTACCGGCGCCGAACGTCGGAGCAGGTCGGGCGATCACGGTAGCGATTCGGGCAGAGCTCGGGATGACGGCAGCCGCGACGGTAGCCCCAGATCGTGCCGTGCACGGCGTGCCGCACCGGCGAGGCACGATCGTCCCGGTTGCGCGGGATGGGCGCCTCGAAGTCGTACGCCGCCGCTCGCCAGTCTCCTCGGCGCGCAACCGCAGCCTCGGCACAGGTGAGCCATTCCGGCGAGCCGGCATGCGGGCACGCGGCCTTGGTGCGGCATCCGGCGAGATGGGCGACCACACTGCCGTGGCGGGCAGCGATCGCCGGCACCGACGGCACGACGGGCGCGGGCTGGCTCACACGACCACGCTCATCCCGCCGTCCACAAAGATGACCTGACCCGAGATGAACGCTGACGCGGGAGCAAGCAGGAAGACGGCGGCGCCCACAAGGTCTTCGGGGCGGCCCCACCGCTTGGCCGGGGTTCGACCGATGACCCACGCCGAGAACTCGGGATCGTCGACCAGCGCCTTCGTCATGTCGGTGTCGAGATAGCCGGGCGCGATCCCGTTGACCCGCACTCCCGACGCCGCCCACTCCGCGGTCATCGCTCGGGTGAGGTTGCGCAGCGCCCCCTTCGACGCGGTGTACGGCGCAATCGAGGGCCGCGCCAGATCGGACTGGATCGAACAGATGTTGACGATCGAGCCCCGCCCCTCGGCGAGCATCCCGCGGGCGACCGCCGTTCCGACGAGGAACGCCGACGTGACGTTGGTGCGCAGCACGAGATCCCACTCCTCGAGTTCGAGGTCGAGGAGTGGCTTACGCAGCTGCATCCCCGCGTTGTTGACGAGTCCCGTGATCGGCCCGATGCGGGCGACCAGGTCAGCGACCGACGACTCGATCGCGTCGCGATCGGCGACGTCGAATGACGCGTGATCCGTCGGGGAGCCGGTCTCGGCGGTGATGTGTGCGGCTTGCGCCGCCGCGTCTTCGGCATTCCGCCCGTGCACGACGACGCGTGCTCCCGCCGTCGCGAGGCCGTGGGCCAGGGCGGCGCCGATCCCGCGGGTCGATCCCGTCACGAGCACCGTCTCGCCCGTCAGGTCGAACAAGGACTTCTGCGCGGTCATCGGCTCTCCTGTCGGTCGTCGTCCCGCGGCGGAGACGAGGGGGTCACGTGGTTGACGAGCTCGCCGAGCCCGGCAATGCGGATGCTCGCCGACTGGCCGGCGCTGATCGGGGCGGTCGAGCCGGGGCATCCGGTCAGCACGATGTCGCCCGGTCCGAGAGTCATCACCGAGGTCACGTAGACAAGCACGTCGGCGACAGCTCGACCGAGGTCGGCGGTCGAGCCGGTCGCTACCACGGCGCCGTCGACCGCGACCTCGATGGCGAGCGACGTCGGGTCAAGGTCGGTCTCGATCCACGGCCCCAGAGGAGTGAACCCGTCGCCGTTCTTGCCGTGTGTGAATGTCGGGTCTCCCGCGATCTGGTCGACGGCGGTCACGTCGTTGGCGATCGTGTAGCCGAGAACCGCGTCGAGCGCGTTCTGCGGCGTGAGATGCCGTGACTCGACGCCGATGACGACCGCCAGTTCGCCCTCGATAGCGAGCGCTCCGACCGCGGGGTCGGCGAGGATCGCCGCGCGCGGGCCGATGACGGTTCGCGGCGACTTGAGGAATGAACGCGCAGGGACGTCACGTGCCTCCGGGGTGCCATTGGCCGACATCCCGACGATGAGAGTCGGCGCGCACGGTGCCGCGAGGGCGCTGGATACCGGCCACGTGCGGCCGGTGAGACGAGGTACCGGAACCAGGATGCTGTCGACCTCGGCCCAGGCCTCGTCGCGCCACATCGCGGGCGCCGGCCCCCGATCGGTGCGGACCCGGGCGAATCGCATCAGTAGAACTCCACCGTGTTGACACGGTTGAGCAGCTCGCGGCCGTCGAGCAGTCGGCTGGCGTTTTCGGCGAACAGGCGGGCGATGAGCCGGTCCTCGCCCGGGTTCAGACCCGCCGTGTGCGGGCTCACCAGCACCGCCGGATGGTTCCACAGCGGGCTGTCGGCAGCGAGCGGTTCCGCCGCGAAGACGTCGAGTGCCGCGAATCCGACGCGGCCGTCGACGAGTGCCCGCACGAGAGCATCCTCGGCGATGACGGTGCCACGGCCGACGTTGACGACCGTCGCTCCGCGTCGCATCGCACCGAAGACCGCATCGTCGAACAGGCCGGTGGTCTTGTCGGTTCCGGGAAGGGTGATGACGACAGCGTCGAAGTCGGCGATGCGAGCGATCAGGTCGTCGGGGGCGATGATCTCGTCAGCCTCATCGGCAAA
Source organism: Pseudolysinimonas sp. (assembly GCF_031389465.1). Taxonomy (GTDB): domain Bacteria; phylum Actinomycetota; class Actinomycetes; order Actinomycetales; family Microbacteriaceae; genus Pseudolysinimonas_A. The sequence continues at coordinate 5,826 of NZ_JANMSQ010000123.1, read as the reverse complement.
CTCCGTGCTGCGCGCGACCGCGGCGACCGTGGCGCCGAGGGCACGCAGTTTGCGTGCGGTCGCGCGACCGATGTGGCCGAAGCCCGCGACCATGACTCGCTGCTCCGACAGCAGCGGCATCACCCATCGTTCAGGCCATTCGGCGCGATCCTGCAGCACGCGCAGCCGCGGCAGGGTCTTCGCGCCGGCGAGAACCCCCAACAGCGCGAACTCGGCGAGCGGCTCGGCGTGCACGCCGGCCGACGTCGACACCGCGATCCGCTGGAGTTGGTCGCGGGTGAGTGCGGCCGCGCGGAGCTGGCCACCGCCGCCCGCGGGCATCGTGTGCACCCAGCGCAGCGCGGGGTTGGCGTCGGCGGTGCGACGCAGCTCGGCGGGAGTCTCGTCGGGCACCCCGTAAAGCGCCTCAGCCGAGTCGACGAGTTCGTGGAAGCGGGCCTGCTCGGCCGGCGAGCGGCGAAAGCCGGGGTCGCCGACGTGATCGCCCGGATAGCGCGCCTCCGGAAGGAGGTCGGGCTCGAACGCGAGGTCGACCCGCGGCTCGAGCCGCACGATCTCAGCGGCGAGCTCGGGGGTGAGCGGCGTCGCGACCGCAACGCGCAGCGTGGTAGGGGTGCTCATGGCACGACTCCTTCTCCCAGTCGGGAGGGGTTAGGAGGGCCGGCGGGATCGCCCGCCGGCCCTCACGGGACTACTTGCCCCAGACGGACTTGTAGACGTCCCGATACCCGCTGGCGGGATCGAAGACGGTGCCGTCGGGCACGTTGTCCTTCGTGATCAGACCGGGCGCCGGAACGAAGTCCGACGCGTCTTCGCCCGCGAGAGCGCGGTTGATCTCGTCGATGAGCTGCCAGCCCTGGAGCAGAAGCGGCTCGGCGACCGTGGCCGCCTGGTAGTCGACGTTGCGGATGCGCTGGAACTCAGCCGCGTCACCGTCGCCGGCAGCGACCGAGTGGGGCGGGCCGGCCGGGTCGGTACCGGCGTCGCGGAGGGCGGACTGGGCGCCACCGAAGTAGTTCCCGTTGATCGCCATCAGGTAGGTCAGGTCGTCGCCGTGCTGCTGGAGCAGGTTGGAGATGATCCCCGGCATGCGCTGGTCAGCTTCGGCGATCGGCGAGTCCTGGTATTCGAGCACCGAGCAGCCCTCGCACGCCTCGATGTAGGCCTCCATCGCATCCGCCTTCAGCACGGCGATGTCGTACTGGCCGTCGGTGAAGATGGCCACGCCGGCGGTGCCGTCGGAGTCGGCGACCGCGTAGGCGGCCGCGAGTTGCGACACCACGAGCGGGTCGGTCGTCACGTTGGTGAACAGCCCGTTGCCCGGTCCGGCCGCGGAGCCGGCGTGCCAGCCGACGACCGGGATGCCCGCAGCATCCGCCTGCTGGATCGACGCGGCCTGCTCGGTCGGGTCGAACCCGCCCAGAATGATGGCCGCGGGCTGCGCCGCGATTGCCTGGCTGAGCGCGTCGGTACGACCCTGGGCAGTGGCCTTTCCGTCGTACACGTTGACGGTCCAGCCGATCACGGCGGCGGCCTCTTGGACGCCTTCTGCGACGGTGTTGATGCCACCGTTCGAGAGGTCAGAGCCGACGTACGCGATCAGCGCGCCCGGCTGCTGTGCCTCGGGGCCCTCCGACGGAGGAGTGAAGCCCTCCGTTGCGGTGAGGCTGCCCTCGACCAGGTCCTTCGAGAAGGCGACGATGTCACCATCGGGGATGATCGACGAGAAGTCGCCGCCCGAGTCGACCGGCGGCTCGGAGCCGTCGGTGCCGTCGGAGACCGAGCCGCTTGCGCAGCCGGAGAGGAGCAGGGCGCTGCTGACCGTTGCGGCCGCAATGGTCACGAGCCAGCGCCGGCGGTGGGACGTGTGTTCCATCAGTGTTCCTTTCGGGGTGTGACAGTTGATCCGGCTTCGCCGCCGGGATCATCGTCGGGAATGGATTGCGGTGTTTCTGTTGACGTGACCGACGATTCGTCGGCCCGTGCGACCCTTCGACGGCTCGCAAGCGAGGCGATCGAGATGGCAGCGACGAGGGTGAGCCCGTTGAAGAGCGGCTCCAGGAAAAACTGGCCAGGAAGCAATTGCTGCAGGCCGGAGATCCCGATCGTCGCGATGGCGACGCCGAGGATCGTGCCGAGCGCGTTGACGCGACCGGGACGGATGGTGGTCGAGCCGAGGAAGGCCGCAGCAAGCGCGGGGAGCAGATACTCGGGTCCGATGTTCGCCTGCGCCACGCCCGCTTGTCGGGAGGCGAGCAGGATGCCGGCAATGGCAGTCAGCGCACCCGACGTGGCCATTGCGCCGATGATGTAGCGCCGGCGCGGAATCCCACTCAGCCGGGCGGCCGCCGGGTTGGCGCCCACCGCGTAGAGGTAGCGGCCGACCGGCAGGTACTCGAGCACGATCCACATCACGATGCCGATCAGCACAGCGATGACGAACGGGCCAGGGATCGGGCCGAGCGACCAGCGGGTGAGGCCGTCGAACGCTGCCGCTCGGGCTCCTGACTCATCGGTGACCTGGCGGCCGCCGGTGTACCAGTAGGTGATCGCGTAGATCACCTGACCGGTCGCGAGGGTCGCCACGAAGGCGTCGACTTGCGCAAGCTCGACGAGCATCGCGTTGAGGAGTCCGACGAGCGCTCCGCCGACGACCACCAGCACGATGACCAGGCGGTAGTCCATCCCTTGCAACTGCCAGGAGAGCGCGAGCACCTGCCAGAGGCCGACTCCGTAGCCGATCGAGAGGTCGATCTTGCCGGCGATCATCGGAATCGTCACGGCGAGCGCGAGGATCAGCAGGATCGACTTGCCGGAGGCCAGCAGCTGGAAGTTCAGCAGCGACGCGAAGGTCGACGGCTCGAGGATCGCGAAGACCGCGAACAGCAGAACGGTGAGGATCACCATCCCGAAGTTCGAGGTGATGCGGCGATGCCAGGAGGCACCACGGCCGGGTTCGAGCGCGGTCGACTTGACCGACGTGTTCATGCTCATGAGTGACTCCTCTGTGCGAGGGCGGGTGGTTGCGTATCGAGCTCGCTCGCGGCCGCGACGAGTCGCGTCACCGTGAGGTCGGGCCCGGAAAGTTCGGCGACGACGTGGCCACGACCGAAGACGAGGGCGCGGTGGGAGATCTTCGCGACCTCCTCCATGTCGGTCGACACCACGATGACTGCGAGGCCGTCGGCCGCGGCGGCAGCGAGCAAGCGGTAGATCTCGGCCTTGGCTCCGACGTCGACGCCCATCGTGGGCTCCTCGAGCACGACGACTGATCGGTCGGCGCCAAGCCAACGGGCGAGAACGACCTTCTGCTGGTTGCCGCCCGAGAAGGTGTCGAGCGGGATCTCGGGGTCCGCCGGGCGGATCTGGTATTCGGCGAGCACCGTTCGGGCCTGCGCACGCTCGGTCTTCGCGGTACGGAACTGCCACGGGCGCCGGCCCCACACTGCCGGGTTGATAAAGAGGTTTTCGCGCGTCGTGAGTACCGGCGCGACCGCTTCGGTCTCCCGGTTCGAGGTGGCGAACCCGATTCCGCGGTTGACCGCCATCGCAACCGATGTCGGACGGTAGGGGCGCCCGTCGAGTTCCATCGAACCGGCCCGGGTGCGCAAGTCGCCGATGATCGTGCGGCCGATCTCCGCCTGACCGGAGCCACGCAGACCGCAGAGGGCTATGACCTCGCCGCGATGCAGGTCGAAGGATGCACTGGCTCCACCCGGTGCCCGGAGCCCGGTCACCGTGAGGGCGAGTTCGGCAGCGGGCGGGTCGAAGCTCGGCGTCACGGCGCCGCGGCCGACGATCAGCTCGACGAGTTCGTCGTGCGACAGGTCGGTGACGGGGCGGTCGGCGACCACCTTGCCGTTGCGCATGATGACCGCACGCTGGGCGATCTCGTAGATCTCGTCGAGCCGGTGCGAGACGTAGATCATCCCGACGCCGCTGTCGCGAAGGGTGCGCAGCACCGCGAACAGTCGCTCGACGTCGGCGGCGGGCAGCGACGCCGTTGGCTCATCGAGTACCAGAAGTTTGGGGTTGCTGACGAGTGCGCGGGCGATCGCCAGGAGGCTGCGCTCGGTGCGCGGGAGGTCGAAGATCCGGTCGTCGGGGTCGATCCCGCCGCCAACCGCCTCGAGCACCTCGAGCGCACGTCGGCGCATCGCGGCGCCGTCGATGAACCCGAACCGGCGAGGGTAGCCGAGAGACAGGGCGATGTTCTCGGCGACCGTCATCCAATCGACGAGCCCGAGGGTCTGGTGCACGAACGAGATCCCGGCGCGCACCCCGGTGTCGGAGAGATCGGCGCCCGCGAGCCGCATCGACCCGGAGTCAGGCTTGTAGACGCCGGCGAGCATCTTAATGACGGTCGACTTACCGGCGCCGTTCTCACCGAGCAGCGCGACGATCTCGCCCTGCTCGACGCTGAAGCTCACGTGATCGACCGCGTGGGTCGCGAAGAAGGACTTGTCGAGGCGGTCGGCCTCGAACAGCGGAATCGTGGATGCGGCCATCGTCATCGCCCCTTCCGTGACGCCGCCGCGGCGTCGGTTGTCATCGTCTCGATCCGATAGATGCTCGTGGTCGCCGCGATGAAGAGCGTGCGACCGTCGGGACCGCCGAAGCAGAGGTTGCCGACCGTTTCGGGAACCGGGATGTGGGCGAGCACGGCGCCTACCGGAGTGAGCACGCGCACGCCTGCTCCGCCGGAGGTCCAGATGCGGCCCTCAACGTCGACGCGAAGGCCGTCGGGGTGGCCGTCGGGCACCTCGTAGACGATCCGGTCGCGCCGCCAGGTGCCGTCGCCTGCGGGACGGAAGGCGACGATGTGGTGGTTTCCGGCGCCATTACGCAGCGCCGCGGAGGTGTCGGACACGTAGAGCTCGCTCTCGTCGGGAGAGAATGCCAGCCCGTTGGGCTCATCGAAGTCCGTGATCGCGGGGGTCAACGTTCCGTCGGCGTCGAGTCGGAAGACATGGCATCCGCCGTATTCCGGATCGCCCAGGTGACCCTCGTGCGCCTGAAGGATGCCGTACGGCGGGTCCGTGAACCAGATCGCGCCGTCGCTCGCGACGACCACGTCATTGGGCGAGTTCAACCGACGGCCTTCGAAGGAGTCGATGAGAACCTCGACGCCATCCGCCGTCTCGCGCTCGACGGCGCGACGCCCATGTGAGCACTGAACGACGCGCCCCTCAAGATCGAGGGTGCGTCCGTTGCTGAACTCGACGTCGTCGCGGTGAACGCTGACGACGTTCGTCGTGGGGTCGACCTCGAGGATGCGGTTGCCGGGGATGTCGCTCCAGCGCACGACTCCGCGGTCGGCGATCCACAGCGGCCCTTCCGACCAGGTCGCGCCGGTTCCGACGAGCACGATCTCGGCGCCGTCAGCAAGGAAGTGTGACGTGGTCATGACGCCACTCGTCCGAAGCGCAACAGGACCTTGCCCGAAGCCGACGCGTCGCGGGCGACCTCGAAGGCAGCGAGCGCGTCGTCGGCCTCGAACTCGTGGGTGACGACCGCGGTCGGGTCGATCTCGCCTCCGGCCAGCGCGGCGATGACCTCATCGATCTCGTCGGTGAAGCGGAAAGAACCGATGAGGTCGATCTCTCGCGTGATCGCCCGGGAGATCGCGACGGGCTGCTCGCCCGGGGGAAGCAGCCCGACCATGACTACCCGGCCGCCGCGCGCGGTGGCGCGAATCGCGGCACCGAGACCGGCGGAGCTGCCCGACGACTCGATCGCGATGTCGACATCGAGGGCCTCGATCGCTGCCGAGTCGTCGGCGGCCAGCGCACGGGTCGCGCCGAGGGCGAGTGCGCGTTCGCGCGG
>NZ_JANMSQ010000090.1:0-5889 GCF_031389465.1 Pseudolysinimonas sp. | reverse complement strand
GTTTGTCGTCCGGGCGCACGACGACGTCGCCGATGCGCTTCAGTCCGAGGCTGCGCAGCGTGTCACGCTGGTTCTGCTTCTCGGAGATCTTGGACTTGATCTGGGTCACCTTGAGTCGGGCGGCCATCAGGCACCTGCCTTCGCGTTGGCGAGGTCGTCGGCCTCGGCGCGCACCAGGCGGGCCGGGGCGACATCCTCGAAGGGCAGCCCACGACGGGCGGCAACGGCGCGGGGCTCTTCGAGCTGCTTCAGCGCCGCAACAGTCGCGTGCACGATGTTGATCGTGTTCGACGAGCCGAGCGACTTGCTCAGAACGTCGTGGATGCCGGCGCACTCGAGCACGGCGCGAACCGGGCCACCGGCGATGACACCGGTACCGGCGGCAGCTGGACGGAGGAGCACGACACCGGCAGCGGCTTCGCCCTGCACGGGGTGCGGGATCGTCTTGCCCGAGCGCGGGACGCGGAAGAAGTTCTTCTTCGCCTCCTCGACGCCCTTCGAGATCGCAAGCGGCACTTCGCGCGCCTTGCCGTAGCCGACGCCGACCATGCCGTTGCCGTCACCGACGACGACGAGCGCGGTGAAGCTGAAGCGACGACCGCCCTTGACGACCTTCGAGACGCGGTTGATCGTCACGACGCGCTCGAGGAACTGGCTGTCGCCACGATCCCGGGAGTTGCGGTCGTTGCGGGGCTGACGCTCGCGCGACCCACGGCGGGCCTCGCGCTCGTTGGTGCTGGGCGCGGTTCCGGCAGCGGTCTCGACGACCTGACCTTCCGGAACCTCCTCGACGGCCGGAGCCGCGGCGACCTCAGTGGTCTCGACCTCGGGAGCCTCGACCTCTGCGGTCACGACCTCGGGGGTCTCGACCTCGGTCTCGGTCGCATCCTGGTTGTTGGTTGCGTCGCTCACAGGTTCAGCCCTCCTTCACGGGCACCCTCGGCGATCGCGGCGACACGACCGGCGAAGCGGTTTCCGCCGCGGTCGAACACGACGGCGTCCACCCCGGCCTTCTTGGCGCGCTCGGCGAGCAACTCGCCGACCTTCTTGGCCTTCGCGGTCTTGTCACCACTGAAGGAACGCAGGTCTGCTTCGAGAGTCGACGCAAAGGCCAGCGTGTGGCCGGTGCTGTCATCGACGAGCTGTACGAAGACGTGGCGGGCCGAACGGTTCACGACGAGACGCGGACGGTCGGGTGAGCCGACAATGCGCTTGCGCAGTCGGGTGTGCCGACGCGTACGCTGCGCGGACTTGCTGACGGTAGCCATTACTTCCCACTCTTTCCGGCCTTGCGGCGAACGACCTCGCCGGCGTAACGAACGCCCTTGCCCTTGTAGGGCTCGGGCTTACGCAGCTTGCGGATGTTCGCGGCGACCTCGCCAACGGCCTGCTTGTCGATGCCGCGGACGGTCAACTTGTTGTTGCCCTCGACCTCGAACGAGATGCCGGCGGGCGGGTCGACGGTGATCGAGTGCGAGTAGCCGAGGGCGAACTCGATCGAGCTGCCCTTCGCCTGCACCCGGTAACCGGTTCCGACGACCTCGAGGCCCTTGGTGTAGCCCTCGGTGACGCCGATGATCTGGTTGGAGATGAGCGTGCGCGTCAGTCCGTGTAGCGAGCGCGAGTTGCGCTCGTCGTCGGGACGGGTCACGACGACCTGGCCGTCCTCAAGGGCGACCTCGATCGGTGCGGCAACGTTCAGGCTCAGCTCGCCCTTGGGGCCCTTGACCTGAACGGCACGGCCGTCGATGGTCACGGTGACTCCCGCGGGGACAGCGATGGGAAGGCGTCCGATTCGCGACATCTCAGATCACCACACGTAGGCGAGGACTTCCCCACCTACGCCCTTCTTGGTCGCCTCGCGGTCGGTCAGGAGCCCCGAGGAGGTAGACAGGATGGCGACGCCGAGCCCGCCGAGAACGTGCGGGATCTCGGTCGACTTCGCGTAGACGCGCAGACCCGGCTTCGAGACGCGCTTGATGCCCGCGATCGAGCGCTCGCGGTTCGGCCCGTACTTCAGGTCGATCGTGAGCGTCGAGCCGACGCGTGCGTCTTCGATCTTCCAGCCGGCGATGTAGCCCTCCTTCTGGAGGATCTCGGCGATGTGGGTCTTGAGTTTGCTGCTCGGCAGCGAGACCTCGTCGTGGTACGCGCGGTTGGCGTTGCGCAGACGGGTCAGCATGTCGGCCACAGGGTCCGTCATGGTCATGGTGAATCGGTTTCCTTATCTCAATTGGTTTCGAGCCCGGGTACACCCGGACTCGACCTTCTTTGATCGTCGGCCGTTAGGCCTGGGCGTCGGCGGCCTTGAACGGGAAGCCGAGCTGGCGCAACAGGGCGCGTCCCTCGTCGTCGTTCTTGGCCGTCGTCACCACGGTGATGTCGAATCCGCGGACGCGGTCGATGTTGTCCTGGTTGATCTCGTGGAAGATGCTCTGCTCCGCCACGCCGAAGGTGTAGTTGCCTTGCCCATCGAACTGCTTGTCCGAGAGGCCGCGGAAGTCGCGGATACGCGGCAGGGCGAGCGTGACCAGGCGGTCGACGAACTCCCACGCGCGGTCGCCCCGGAGGGTGACGTGCGCGCCGATCGGCATGCCTTCACGCAGCTTGAACTGCGCGATCGACTTGCGGGCCTTCGTGACCTGCGGCTTCTGACCGGTGATCAGGGTGAGGTCCTTGATCGCGCCGTCGATGACCTTCGAGTCACGAGCCGCCTCACCGACACCGGTGTTGACGACGACCTTGACCAGTCGCGGCACCTGGTGCGGGTTGGTGAACCCGAACTCCTCGGTGAGCGCCGCCGTGATCTCGGCACGGTAGCGCTGCTTCAGGCGCGGCTGACTGCGCTGTTCAGAAGACACAGCGACAGCCTTCGCAGCAGTTGCGGTAGCCATTAGAGCTTCTCTCCGGACTTCTTCGCGTAGCGGACGCGAACCTTCTTCTTGACGCCGTTCTTCTCGACGACCTCTTCGCGGAAGCCCACGCGGGTGGGCTTCTTCGACTTGGGGTCGACAACAGCGACGTTCGAAATGTGGATCGGGGCCTCGTGGGTCTCGATGCCACCGGTCTTGGTGCCGCGCTGGGTCTGGCCGACCTTGACGTGCTTCGTGACGAAGTTCACGCCCTCGACGATGACCTTGTCGCGCTCGACGAGCACCTCGATGACCTTGCCCTGCTTGCCGCGGTCTCCGCCGCGGGCCTGGCTCGGCCCGGTGATGACCTGCACGAGGTCACCCTTTTTGATGTTCGCCATGGGTTACAGCACCTCCGGCGCCAGCGAGATGATCTTCATGAACTTCTTGTCGCGCAGCTCGCGGCCCACCGGGCCGAAGATGCGGGTGCCACGGGGGTCGCCGTCGTTCTTGAGGATGACGGCGGCATTCTCGTCGAACTTGATGTACGAGCCGGCGGCACGACGGGTCTGCTTGATCGTGCGAACGATGACCGCCTTGACGACGTCACCCTTCTTCACGTTGCCGCCCGGGATCGCGTCCTTGACGGTCGCGACGACCTGGTCGCCGAGTCCGGCGTACCGGCGGCCGGAGCCTCCGAGCACGCGGATGACGAGCAGCTCCTTGGCGCCGGTGTTGTCCGCGACCTTGACGCGGGATTCTTGCTGAAGCATGGGTTACTTCGCCTTCTCTGCGATCTCGACGAGACGCCAGCGCTTCGATGCCGACAGCGGGCGGGTCTCGACGATGACGACCAGGTCGCCGATGCCGGCGGTGTTCTGCTCGTCGTGGGCCTTGACCTTGGAGGTGCGACGGATGACCTTGCCGTAGAGGGGGTGCTTTACGCGGTCCTCGACCTCGACGACGATCGTCTTGTCCATCTTGTCGCTCGTGACGTAGCCACGACGCAGCTTGCGATAGCCACGGGCGTTCTCGTCGCGCACGTCGTGCGCGGCGGACTCATGGCCTGAAAGGCCAGCAGCAGATGCAGTACCCGCGGCCGTTGCCTTCTTCGCGGGCGCCTTCTTGGGCGCCGCGGCCTTGACCTCAGCCATTACTTGCTCTCCTCAGTGGTCTCGGGCTCCACGACATCCGTCGTTTCGTCCGACGTGATTTCGTCAGGCTCAATCCGGCGCTTAGCGGCCGTCTTCACTTCGACAGGCTCAGTACGGCGCTTGGCGGCGGTGCTCTTCGCGCCCTTGGCAGGCACCTCGAGCGGGGCGGGCGTGGCACGGATGCCGAGCTCGCGCTCGCGGATGACGGTGTAGATCCGGGCGATGTCGCGCTTCACGGCGCGCAGGCGGCCGTGGCTCTCGAGCTGACCGGTGGCCGACTGGAAGCGCAGGTTGAACAGCTCCTCTTTGGCCTTCTTCAGCTCGTCGATCAGCCGATCGTTCTCGAACGTGTCGAGCTCGGTCGGGGCGAGCTCCTTAGATCCGACGGACATCAGGCGTCCCCCTCCTCGCGCTTGATGATGCGGGCCTTCAACGGCAGCTTGTGGATCGCTCGGGTGAGCGCCTCCCGAGCAAGTTCCTCGGGGACGCCGGCAACCTCGAAGAGCACGCGGCCCGGCTTGATGTTGGCGATCCACCACTCCGGCGAACCCTTACCGGAACCCATGCGGGTTTCGGCAGGCTTCTTCGTCAGCGGGCGGTCGGGGTAGACGTTGATCCACACCTTTCCACCACGCTTGATGTGCCGGGTCATGGCGATACGCGCGGACTCGATCTGGCGGTTGGTCACGTACGCCGGCGTGATGGCCTGGATGCCGAACTCGCCGAAGCTGACCTTGGTGCCACCGGTCGCAGCGCCCGAACGTCCGGGGTGGTGCTGCTTGCGGTGCTTGACCTTGCGGGGAATGAGCATGGTTACGCCTCAGCTCCTGCGGTAGCGGGGGCGTCGGAACGCGGACCACGGCCACGGGGGCCGCTGTCGCGACGCTCCGGACGGGTCGACTTCTGCGACGCCTGCTCGCGAGCGAGCTCCTTGTTGGTGATGTCGCCCTTGTAGATCCACACCTTCACGCCGATGCGACCGAACGTCGTACGGGCCTCGTAGAAGCCGTAGTCGATGTTCGCGCGGAGCGTGTGCAGGGGCACGCGGCCCTCGCGGTAGAACTCGGAGCGGGACATCTCCGCGCCGCCGAGGCGACCGGAGACCTGGATGCGGACGCCCTTGGCGCCGGCGCGCTGCGCGCCCTGCAGGCCCTTGCGCATGGCGCGACGGAACGCGACACGGGCGGAGAGCTGCTCGGCGATGCCCTGCGCGACGAGCTGGGCCTCGGCCTCGGGGTTCTTCACCTCGAGGATGTTGAGCTGGATCTGCTTCTTGGTGAGCTTCTCGAGATCCGAGCGGATGCGCTCGGCCTCGGCGCCACGGCGGCCGATGACGATACCCGGGCGCGCCGTGTGGATGTCCACGCGGACCCGGTCCCGGGTGCGCTCGATCTCGATCTTCGCCACACCGGCGCGGTCGAGGCTCGTCTTCAGCAGCTGACGGATCTTGACGTCTTCCGTCACGTAGTCGGAGTAACGCTGACCCGGCTTGGTCGAGTCGGTGAACCACCGCGACACGTGGTCGGTGGTGATGCCCAGGCGGAAGCCGTAGGGGTTGACCTTCTGGCCCATTACTTGGCCTCCTTCTTTGCCGCGACGCTCTGCTTTTTGGTCGCCGTACCGGCGATCTCGTCGGGGGTCGCCACCTCCACGGTGATGTGGCTGGTGCGCTTCAGGATCTTGAACGCGCGACCCTGAGCCCGCGGTCGGAAACGCTTGAGCGTGGTGCCCTCGTCGACGTAGGCGCGCACGATCACGAGGTCCTGCTCGTCGAGGAACGAGTTCGAGGCGTCGGCCTTGACCCGGGCGTTCGCCATCGCCGAGGCGACCAGCTTGTACACCGGCTCGCTGGCGCTCTGCGGCGCGAACTTCAGGATGGCGAG
>NZ_JANMSQ010000056.1:0-10463 GCF_031389465.1 Pseudolysinimonas sp. | reverse complement strand
CCAATGTCGTGGTGCAGAAGCTCATCGACCTCGCCCTCGGGGTCGGCTTCGCTGCCCTCCTCCTGATCGCGGCGGGCCTCTCGTTCGCGGGGACCACCGCGACCGAGAACCTCCTCTGGCTGCTCGGCATCGACACCCGGTCAGTCGCGGGGTTCGTGCTGAGCCGCACGGTGACCCTCGTCGTCGCGGTGCTCGTCTATGCGGTGGCCCTTGCCGGGATCTACCGGCTTCTCGCCCGGGTGAAGGTGCCCGCACGCATCCTCCGGCACGGGGTGCTGCTCGGGGCGATCGGACTGGCGATGCTCACCGTCGCGGGTGGACTGCTGCTCGGCGGTGCGCAGAACAACCCGCTCATCGCATCCTTTGCCGTCGTCGCGGGCCTGCTCATCTACTACAACCTCGCATCGCAGGTGATTCTGCTGGCCGCGACGTGGATGGCGGTGGATGTCGACGACGAGGGGATCGTGATCGATAGGAAGGTGTTCGCGTCGCGACTCGAACAAGCGCGTGCGCTGGTCGCCGCCCATGAGCCGCAGCGCGAGGCGAAGCCCGGATTCTGGAAGCGGCTGATCGGTGGTCGCCGGTAGTGTCCCTGGGGTGACTCGCCTCCGTATCGCTTCGGTCAACGTCAACGGCGTGCGCGCCGCGTTCCGCAAAGGCATGGGCGACTGGCTCGCCGGTCGGGATGTCGACATCCTGGCGATGCAGGAGGTGCGGGCCGAGACCGCGCACCTCGACGAACTGCTCGGCGACGAGTGGGCCATCCTGCACGACCCGGCGACGGCGAAGGGCCGTGCGGGGGTGGCGATCGCGTCACGCCGCGCGGCGTCGGTGCCTCGGATGACGTTCGGGCCCGACGATTTCGACTCGGCCGGCCGGTGGCTCGAAGCCGACTACGACGTCGACGGCACGGTGGTGACCGTGGTGTCCTGCTACGTGCCGTCGGGCGCGGTCGGTACCGCGAAGCAGGATGAGAAGTTCCGCTTCCTCGAGGGGATGCTCGTGCACCTCCCCGAGCTGCGGGCGCGCAATCCGCTCTCGGTCGTGATGGGCGACTTGAACGTCGGGCATCGCACCCTCGACATCCGCAACTGGAAGGGCAACGTGAAGAACGCCGGCTTCCTGCCCGAGGAGCGCGCGTACTTCGACCGGTTCTTCGGCGCGGAGGGCGACGCCGACTACAACGCCGGCGGCGGCTTCGGGTTCGTCGACGTCGGGCGCCGGTTCGCGGGTGAGGTCGACGGCCCGTACACCTGGTGGTCGAACCGGGGGAAGGCGTTCGACACCGACACGGGGTGGCGCATCGACTACCAGGCGGCGACGCTCGAACTGGCCGCTAAAGTCGTTGACGTGAAGGTCGATCGGGCCGCGGCGTGGGATGAGCGATGGTCCGACCACGCTCCCGTCGTCGTCGACTACCAGCTCTGACCCCGTCTCGTAAGGCCTCCTATGTCTAAGCCCCGCCTCTTCTCGGGGATGCAGCCCTCTGCCGAGTCGCTGCACGCCGGCAACTACATCGGCGCCCTCCTGCAGTGGCGCGACCTCCAGGTCGAATACGACGCCGTGTTCTGCGTCGTCGACCTGCACGCGATCACCGTTCCGCAGGAGCCCGCAGCCCTGCGCGAGGCAACCCGGCGCACCGCCGCGCAGTACATCGCGGCGGGGATCGACCCGGCTTCCTCGATTCTGTTCGTGCAGTCGCACGTGCCCGCTCACGCCGAACTCGCCTGGGTGCTCAACACCCTCACCGGCTTCGGCGAGGCGGAGCGCATGATCCAGTTCAAGGACAAGGCCGCCAAGCAGGGCCGAGCCAACGCGTCGGTCGGGCTGTTCACCTACCCGATCCTGCAGGCCGCCGACATCCTGCTGTACGACGCCGAGATCGTGCCCGTCGGCGAAGACCAGCGGCAGCACATCGAGCTGACCCGCGACCTCGGGGCCCGGTTCAACTCGCGGTTCGGCGACACGTTCGTGCTGCCCGAGGTGCGCATCCTGCCCGAGACGGCGAAGGTGTTCGACCTGCAGAACCCGGGGTCGAAGATGTCGAAATCCGGGGAGTCGCCTCAGGGCATCCTTTGGTTGCTCGACGAGCCGACGGTGCTGGCGAAGAAGGTGAAGTCGGCCGTGACCGACGCCGACCGCGACATCCTCTTCGACCCGGTTGCGAAGCCCGGGGTGTCGAACCTGTTGTCGCTGCTGTCGGTCCTCGGCGGGCAGCCGGTGCCGGCGCTCGTTGACGCTTTCGCCGGCCGCGGCTACGGCGACCTCAAGACCGAGACAGCGGATGCCGTCGTCGCCGCGTTCGCACCGGTGCGTGAGCGAGCACTCGAGCTGCTCGCCGATCCCGCCGAACTCGACCGGCTGCTCGCCGACAATGCCGAGCGCGCCGAAGCCATCGCCGCCACCACCCTCGCGAAGGCGTACGACCGGCTCGGATTCCTGCCCCGTCGCTGATCCCCCGCTAAGAGAACGTGACCGGAATGCTGAGGGAGTCGTCGTTTTCCGGCAGCCCCGACGGGTTCTCCTTCTTCAGGACGAGGAACCCGCTGGTCACGTCGGCGGGTCGGTCGAAGTTCAGGGTGACGGTGAACGGCACCAGCTCTTCGGTCATCCAGTCGCCCTCGAGCTGAGCCGTCGCGTCGTCGAGAACGTTCCCGTCTTGGTCGGTCAGTTGCACGGCGAAGCTGCCGCCGGACGACCAGTTGCCCGGTACTTCCCCCGAAAGGGTCAGCGGGCTGCCGACGGGCGAGTCACTCCACTCGTCCACAGTGATCGGCGTGCCCCCCTCTGAGGTGAACTCTCCCGTTGGCGTCGGCGTGGCCGTCGGCGCTGCCGCCGGCGGCGTGGATGGGAGCACCGACGGTGGCGGGGCATCCGGTGAGAAGAACAGTCGGTAGGCGAGCACGGCTCCGAGGCCGACGACGAGCACACTGAGCACGATGATGACGATGAGCGGTGCGCGTTTCATAGCGTCCTCCTGACCGAACCGTACTCTTGCACCCCGTCGCGCGAATAGGCCCGCACTCGGGTCACAGCGGCGGGAATGCTCGGCACGAGGGGCGAGTTGTAAGCTGGTGATACGAAGCACGTGCTCCGGGATCGGTGAAATCCCGAACCGGCGGTGATAGTCCGCGAACTCCGCGCCGCAAGGCGGGGAGCCGATCCGGTGGAATTCCGGGACCGACGGTCAAAGTCCGGATGGGAGGATGCACGCTGCCGTTGCGCGCGCGATTTGCGTGCGGCGGTTGCGCGACCCTCCCGTCCCCGGTCAGAGACCAGGAAGACGGATGACCGAGATCGAGCGGTTCGAAGCGCCGATGCGCCGAGCCCTCGACCTTGCCGGGCGCGGACCGCTCGTCGGCGGTAATCCGCAGGTCGGCTGTGTGCTGCTGGATGCCGACGGCCGCATCGTCGCCGAGGGCTGGCACCGCGGCGCCGGGACCCCCCACGCCGAGATCGACGCCCTGTCGCAGGTGACGGATGCCGACGGCCTCACCGCCGTCGTGACCCTCGAGCCGTGCAACCACACCGGCCGCACGGGGCCGTGCACCGAAGCGCTCATCGCGGCGGGCATCGGCAAGGTCGTCTTCGCGGTTCCCGACCCGGGTGCAGTGTCGGGCCACGGAGCGCAGCGGCTCGCGGAAGCCGGCATCCCGGTGGTGCACGGTGTTCTGCACGATGAAGCCGAGACGCTGTTGCACCCGTGGCTCGAAGCCATGCGGCGCGGGCGGCCGTGGGTGGTCGTGAAGTGGGCGTCGACCCTCGACGGGCGCGCTGCCGCCGCCGACGGCTCGAGCCAGTGGATCACCGGAGCCGCCGCGCGGCAGAAAGTGCACGAACAGCGGGCGCAGAGCGACGCGATCCTCGTCGGAACCGGCACCGTGCTTGCCGACGACCCGTCACTGACGGCGCGGGGGGATGCCGGCGAGCTGATGCCCGCCCAACCGCTGCCGGTCGTCGTGGGTGAGCGCGCCATCCCGGCTTCCGCGAAACTGCGAGAACACCCCCGCGGCGTGCTCGAAACCGGCACCCGCGACCTCGACGCCGTCTTCGGCGACCTCCACGCTCGCGGCATCCGCCGGGTGTACGTCGAAGGCGGGCCGACCCTCGCGAGCGCCGTCATCGCCGCGGGGTACGCCGACGAGTTCGCGATCTACCTCGCCCCCGCCCTGCTCGGCGGACCGAAGCTCGCGATCGGCGACCTCGGCACTCCGTCGATGGATGCGATCCTGCGCCTGCACGTCGACTCCGTCGAGCAGCTCGGCGACGACCTGTATGTGCACGCTGTTCCGAAGGGGAGCTGAGATGTTCACCGGCATCATCGAGGAACTGGGCGAAGTGCTCGCCTGGCACCGCTCGGGCGACTCCGGTCGGCTCACGATCAAGGCACCGCTCGCGGTGAGCGACGCGAAGCACGGCGACTCCATCTCGGTCGACGGCGTGTGCCTGACCGTCGTCGACCAGGGGCCCGACTGGTTCACCGCGGATGTCATGGCCGTGTCGATCGCGATGTCCACCTTGAGCGACCGTGTCGTGGGCGATCGCGTCGACATCGAGCGCGCCGCCGCCCTCGGTGACCGCCTCGGCGGGCACATCGTGCAGGGCCACATCGACGGAACCGCGACCCTGCTCACCGCGACCGAAGGGGAGGCCTGGCGGGTGCTGCGGTTCTCGCTCGACCCGGCTCACGCTCCCCTCGTGGTGCGCAAAGGCTCGATCGCGGTGAACGGCGTCTCACTCACCGTGAGCGACGCCGGCGACGACTGGTTCGAGGTCTCGCTCATTCCCGAGACCCTCACCGCAACCACCCTCGGCACCCTCACTCCCGGCGACCGCGTCAACATCGAAACCGACATCGTCGCCCGCCACATCCAGCGCATGCTGGGTTTCGATACGCGACCGGCTGCGCCGGGCTCTACTCAACCCACAGAATTCGAAAGGAGCGAGTCATGAGCCTCGCCGACATCCCTACTGCCCTTCAGGCGCTGCGCGACGGCAAGCCCATCATTGTGGCCGACGATGAGGGCCGCGAGAACGAGGGCGACGTCGTGATGGCGGCGCAATTCGCGAGCCAGGAGTGGATCGCCTGGACGGTGCGCTACACATCGGGCTACCTGTGCGCGCCGTTGACAAACGAGATCGCCGACCGGATGGAGTTGCCGCCGATGTGGGCGCACAACGAGGATCCGCGCGGCACCGCGTACACGATCAGCGTTGACGCCGCCGACCGGCTGTCGACGGGAATCTCGGCGTCCGACCGCGCTCACACCCTGCGCGTGCTGGCCGACCCCGAGTCGACACCGGCCAGCCTGATCCGACCCGGCCACATCATCCCGTTGCGGGCCGTCGATGGCGGGGTTCGCGAACGTGACGGCCACACCGAGGCGACGGTCGATCTGCTGAAGCTTGCGGGACTGACCCCGGTCGGGGTGATCGGCGAGATCGTGGAGGACGGCGGCGAGATGATGCGCCTTCCCGGGTTGCTCGCGCTCGGCGCGGAACACGACGTTCCGGTGATCACGATCGAGGAGCTCATCCGATTCATGGAGGAGCGCAAGTGCGAGAAGGATCCGATGGCCGTCGTCGAGATCCCCGAAACCGAGCGGGTGTCGTTCGAGGTGGAGACGACGGTTCCCACCGAACACGGCACGTTCCGGGTGCGGGCCTACCGCGACCGCTCGACGGGGGCCGACCACGTGGCGTGGATTTCGGGCACACCTGCGGACGGTGCGCTCGTGCGGGTGCACTCGGAGTGCCTGACCGGCGAAGCGTTCGGGTCGCTGAAGTGCGAGTGCGGCCCGCAGCTCGACGCGGCACTCGCCACGGTGCACGCGGAAGGCGGCGTCGTCGTCTACCTGCGCGGCCACGAGGGGCGCGGCATCGGCCTCATCAACAAGCTGCGCGCCTACCGCCTGCAAGAGGACGGCCTCGACACTCTCGACGCCAACCTTGAGCTCGGCCTCCCTGCAGACGCACGCGACTACGGTGCGGCGACGGCGATCCTGAAAGACCTCGGCCTGTCGAGCGTGCGGCTGTTGAGCAACAACCCCGAGAAGGCCCGCCAGCTGCAGGAGCGCGGCGTGACGGTGACCGAGCTGGTTCCGCTCGTCGTCGGCGTCGGCGAGTTCAACGAGGGCTACCTCGAGGCGAAGCGCGACCGCATGGGTCACGCGCTGCCCGACGATGCGGCGCTCGACGCGGTGCGGCTCGCCGACGAACTGAAGGAGACGACGCCATGAGCGGCGAAGGGATGCCCGAACTCGACACCGACGGAACCGGCCTTTCGGTCACGATCGTGAGCGGCCTGTGGCACACCCGCATCTCTGAGGGGCTGCTCGCGGGCGCGCGCGGCGTGCTCGCGGCATCCGGGGCGACGGTCACCGAGATCCAGGTGGCCGGCAGCTTCGAGTTGCCCGTCGTCTCGAAAGCCGCACTCGAGGCGGGGGCGGATGCCGTGGTTGCGCTCGGCGTGATCGTGCGCGGCGAGACCCCGCACTTCGACTACGTCGCCGCTGCCGCGACCGACGGCCTCACCCGGGTCGCGCTCGATACCGGCAAGCCCGTCGGGTTCGGCGTGCTCACCGTCGACAACGAACAGCAGGGACTCGACCGCGCGGGCCTGCCGGAGTCGAAAGAGGATGTCGGCGGCCGCGCTGCCGAAGCTGCACTCGCCACCGCGAAGCTGCTGCGCGCGCTCAAGCGTTAGTGGGTCGAGTGCCGCCGCAGGCGGTGTATCGAGACCGCTCGCACGAGGATCGACGCCGCAAGCGTTACCACGAGGATCGCCGCACCCGCGATGGTGCCGGCGTCGAACGCGGTGTCGCGTAGCTGCGGGTAGCTGCCGGGAAAGCCGTCGCGCGCAACGTGGGCCGCGAACGACCCGACCAGCAGCGCCCCCGCCGAGATCCAGGCAGCGACCCTCACGACGGCGACCGAACGGGGATCGCTGCGGTGAACGACCCCGGCCCGGCGCAGCGCGTGCACCGCCCACGCGGCGACCCCGGCGAGTCCGAGGGCCGAGAAGCCGTGTTGCAGCCAGGTGGTGCCGTCGACCGGCCCCCACTGCTGGCCGAGCACGGGGAACCATTCCGAGCCGAGCCGGTTGGGATGCGTGAACAGGTCCCAGAAGGCGTGCGTGCCGACGCCGATGAGGGCTGCGACCACGACGAGCAGGGCGGACCGCACCGGCCGCTCGGGGCGACGGACGCGATCCCAGGCCCACGGCATCCGTGCTCTCAGTGCCTCCGGAAGCAACAGCGCCGACGCCGCCGGGCGGATGACGAGACGCCACACCGCATAGAGCAGCACGGCGAGCGGGAGCGACACCCCGAGCAGTCCCGGGAATCCGTGCGTCACCGCGTAGGGAGCGACCCACGGGAAGAACAGCGGCAGGTCGGGTGCCATCGCCCCGACGGCGACCGCTCCCGCCGGGATCGGGGTGCGAATGAACGGCAGCGCGACGATGGCGTGACTGGGCGTGAACGGCACGCGCTCATGCTGGCATCCCGATGCTGAGAGCAAACCCGCGAGCGCTACCGGTTTTCGCGAGCGCGCCCGATATCGCGGCAGCGGTCGCCAAAACGGGTAGCGCTCGCGAGGGTCGTCACTCGCGCCGGTCGTCACTCGCGACGGTCGTCAATCCAAGAACAGCGCGCGCAGACGGCGGGTGGTGAAGATCAGGCCGACAGCGATCATGCCGACGAAGTAGGCGAGGTGGCCGAGCATCGCGACGGAGAGGGCCCCGGTGGTGAGGCCGCGCACCAGTTCGACGCCGTGCCACAGCGGCAGCGCCTTGATGAACCACTGGATGACCTCGGGGTAGACGGTGATGGGGAAGAACGTCGCCGAGAGCAGGAACATCGGGAGCAGCACGAGGGTGATGACATCCATCTGCTGGAACGTTTTCAGGTACGACGTGATGCCCATGCCGAGACTCGCGAACCCGAACGCGATGATCAGGATGGCGGGCAGTGCGAGGATCGCGGTCCAGGCGAGGTTGAGGCCGAGTGCCTGCATGACGAGCAGGAAGGTGACGCCGTATGCCGCGCCGCGCAGCAGCGCGAGGGAGACCTCGCCGAGCGCGACGTCGAGCGGCCCGAGCCGGGTGGCGAGCATGCCGTCGTAGAGCTTCCCGAAGTGCATCTTGAAGAACACGTTCCAGGTGGAGTCGTAGATCGCGCCGTTCATCGCCGACACCGCGAGCAGTGCGGGCGCGATGAACGCGGCATACGGGATGTCGTTGCCGGCCGAGTCGGTGACGGTGCCGATCAGCCCACCCAGGCCGAGCCCGAGGGAGAGCAGGTAGAAGATCGGCTCGAAGACTCCGGTCAGCACGATCCACCAGTTGGTGCTGCGCGTGGCGAGCAGTCCCCGGCCGAGCACCGCGCGGGCGTTGCCGGAGTAGAGGGCGCGCACGCCGCCGCTGTCGCGGCGTCGGGCCGCGCGGTAGGTCGAGGCGGTCGTCATTTATCGAGCCTCTTCACCGAGAAGTACACCGTGAGACGCCAGCCGAGGTACGCAAGCGCGACGAGGTAAAGCACGTGGATGATCGTGAGCCAGATCGGTTCGGTCGGGCCGTAGGAGAACTGGCGGGCGAGTTCGCTGCCGTGCCAGACGGGTGAGATCCAGCCGATCCACTGCAGGACGATCGGCAGCTGGCTGAGCGGAAAGACGGTGCCGCTGAACAACGAGAGCGGCATGATGATCAGCCGGTTGACAATGTTGAACTGGCCCCGGTCTTCGGTGATCGTCGCCGACCAGGCCGCGACGGGTGAGAATGCGAACCCGGTGAGCATGGCGATCGGCACGACGAGCACGCTCCAGGGCGAGATCACTCCGCCGAACAGGGCCACCGCACCGAAGTAGACACCCGCGGTGAAGGCCGCTCGGATGGCGACGAAGATGAACATGCCGTTGATGATCTGCCGCCCGGTGAGCGGTGCGGAGTTCATCCCGATGAAAATGGCGTTCCACTTGAACCCGAGCAGCATGCCGAACATGTACTCCTCGGCTGCGACGATGACGGCGGCATTGATGATGAGGGCCGGTGCGACGAACTGCAGGTACCCGACGCCGTCGATGAACTCGGTGCCTTGGCTGTCGACGACGAGGCTCGCCAGCCCCACGCCGAACGCGAACAGGTAGAGGAACGGCGTGCCGAACGCTGTAGCGATCATCGTCCAGAAGAACGACCGCACGGCGCGCAGCTTGTGCTCGACGACGTACCAGGCGCCGTAGCGCCGGCTCTTCACGGCGAGCGCCGCGCGGTCGGCGGTGGGGGCGGATGCCGGGGACGTCATTCGATCAGCGACCGTCCGGTGAGGCGCAGGAAGACATCTTCCAGTGACGACCGTCGCACGAGGCTGGTGATCGGCTCGAGCCCGCGCCTGGTGACTTCGACGAGCGCCGCTTCGCCGTCTTGCGAGTAGACGAGCACGCGGTCGGGAAGCACTTCGAGCCGCTCGCCGATGCCGGCCAGATCGGCGGCGGCGGTCTCGTTGCGTTCCGATCCGAACCGCACTTCGAGCACCTCGCGACTCGAGTACTCGCGGATGAGCGCGGACGGAGCGCCCTCGGCCATGATGCGGCCCTTGTCGACGACGACGATCCGGTCGCACAGCTGCTCGGCCTCATCCATGTAGTGCGTCGTCAGCACGAGCGTCGTGCCCTGCTCTTTGAGACGGAATAACCGGTCCCAGAGGATGTGGCGCGCCTGCGGGTCGAGACCGGTGGTCGGCTCGTCGAGCAGCAGGATGCGGGGGTCGTTGATGAGGGCGCGCGCGATCGTGAGGCGCCGCTTCATGCCGCCCGAGAGATCGTCGATCTTCGACTTCTTGCGGTCGGACAGCTGGGCGAACTCGAGCAGTTCGTCGGCACGCTTCGCGACGTGGGCGCGCGGCAGGCCGAAGTAGCGGCCATAGACGATGAGGTTGTCGCGCACGAGCAGCTCGGTGTCGAGGTTGTCTTGCTGCGGCACGACACCGAGTTGTGACCGGATCTCAGGCCCGTGGGCGTCGGGATCCATTCCGAGAATCTCGAGGTGACCCGACGTGCGGGTCGAGACCGCACCGACCATCCGCATGGTCGTCGACTTGCCGGCACCGTTGGGTCCGAGCAGCCCGAACGATTCGCCCGGCGCGACCTCGAACGAAATCCCGTCGACTGCGGCCGTCTGCTTGTAGGTCTTGACGAGATCGGTGGCGATGATGACGGGGGCTGACACGAGAATCGAGTCTAGATCGGCCCCTCCGACACGGGGCGAGGTTTCTTCGATTTCGTCGCTGGGTGAGGGCGGCGAGCCGATAGTCTGCGGCGCATGACCCGTCGGCCCGTCGTCGCACTGCTCGCGCTTCCGATCGTGCTCGCGCTTGCCGCGTGCGGAGGCGGGGGCACCCCTCCAGACCCCGCCCCTGTCGATGAAGATCCGGGGGTTCCGGTGGCCGAGGAGGCGTACGTCCTCCCCG
>NZ_JANMSQ010000039.1:0-5194 GCF_031389465.1 Pseudolysinimonas sp. | reverse complement strand
AGCGCTCGTTGGTCGTCTGGTCGAAGTACGACAGGTCGACGCCCGACTCCTTCGAGTGGGTCGAGAGGTCGAAGTCGGTACGGTTGGCGACCCCCATCAGCTCGCCCCACTCGCTGCCGGTGAACCCGAAGCGGTACTCGAGGTCGACGGTGCGCTTCGAGTAGTGCGACAACTTCTCTTGCGGATGTTCGTACCGGCGCAGGTTCTCGGGGGTGATCCCGAGGCCGAGATACCACTGCTCGCACTGGTCGATCCAGTAGGTGAACCACTCCTCGTCAGTGCCGGCCTGCACGAAGAACTCCATCTCCATCTGCTCGAACTCGCGCGTGCGGAAGATGAAGTTTCCGGGGGTGATCTCATTGCGGAAGCTCTTGCCGACCTGGGCGATGCCGAACGGCGGCTTCATGCGGGCGCTGGAGAGCACGTTGGCGAAGTTCACGAAGATGCCCTGCGCGGTCTCCGGGCGCAGGTAGTGCAGCCCGGCCTCGTCGTCGACCGGGCCGAGGTAGGTCTTCAGCAGTCCGCTGAACGCTCGCGGCTCGGTCCACTGCCCACGAGTGCCGCAGTTCTCGCAGGCGATGTCGGCCATCCCGTTCTCAGGAACGCGGCCCTTCTTCTCTTCGAACGCCTCAAGCAGGTGGTCTTCGCGGTAGCGCTTGTGGCAGCTCTGACATTCGACGAGCGGGTCGGAGAAGACATCCACGTGCCCGGAGGCCTCCCACACCCGCTTGGGCAGGATGACGGAGGAGTCGATGCCGACGATGTCGTCACGGGTCTGCACCATGAACTTCCACCACTCGCGCTTGATGTTCTCCTTCAGCGCGGTGCCGAGCGGCCCGTAGTCCCAGGCGGACCGAGATCCTCCGTAGATCTCACCGGATTGGAACACGAAGCCGCGACGCTTCGCGAGCGAGATGATCGAGTCGAGGGGGGTGGGCGTAGACATCCTGGCCAGGATACCGGCGCGCCAGCTACCTCACGACGCGCGCGACCGCCTCAACGTCGGTCAGATCGTTCCAGAGGTGGAACGAGGCGCGCAACCGTCCCGCACGCCCGGAGACCCGCACCCCGGCGTCGATCAACTTCCTCAGGTCGCCGCCCGAGGCATCCGGCCAGGTGACGATCGCCTGCCGCTGCGCCGGGATGCCAACCGCCTCGCACAGCGCATCGCCGAGCCCGCTCGTGAACGCCCACACCTCGGCGATGTCGAGACCTGAGAAGAGCCCTACCGACTGTTCGGCGCCGATCCACGCCTGCCACGCCGGCGACACGTCGAACCGCCGCGCGTCAGTCGCCAGGTGCATGGCCGGTCCGTAGGTACTCGTCCAGACGTCATCCCCCGCGTACCAGCCGGCCTGCAGCGGGGTGAGCAACGGGTCGAACCGCTCGCTCAGGGTGAGGAACGCGACCCCGCGAGGCGCGCAGAGCCACTTGTAGGTGTGGCACACCGTGACGTCGAACCGGCTCGCGTCGACCGGCAGCACCCCCGCCGCCTGGGTGACGTCGCAGAAGGTGAAGGTGTCGTGCCGCGCGGCCGCCTCGAGGATGCTGTCGACCTCGGCGACCACACCAGTCGCCGACTGCACGAGCGAGAACACGACCAACCAGGTGTCGTCTTGGATCTCGTCGGCGAGCGCCTCGAGCGGCACGACGCGCACCCGGATGCCTGGCCGCTGCAGGAACGGAAACTCGATCGACGAGAAGTCGCCCTCGGGAATCAGCACCTCGGCACCCTCGGGGACGGCGGCCGCGACGAGAGCGGCGAGCACCGAGGTCTGCGAACCGATCGCGACGCGCTCCGCCGGGATGCCGACGAGACGAGCGTACGACTCCCGGGTGCGCGCAATCACCGGGTCGTAGCCCTGCGGGTCGCGGTCGGCCGCCGCCCACGCCGTCAGGTCGGCGGTCATCGCCTCGACGGCCGAGCGGGGCGGAAGTCCGATGGACGCGACGGCGAGATAGCCCCGCGGATCTCCGAACTGGTCGATCGCGGCGGCGAGCGCCGCGGAGTGAGCCATGGCCCGAGTCTCGTCCGACGCGTTCCGGGCGGCAAGAGGCCGCCACGACAGAGGCGGCCTGTTCGGCGCCGCGGTCTACGGCAGACCTTGCTGGACGCCAGTCACCTAAGTCGACGCATGTCGTCGGACACGTTCTCCGCCCTGCCGATCATCGAGATGCGTCTCTAGGCAGCGCGAAGCCCGGCCGACTCACCGTCCGGAGAGCTGCCGGGCTCACTTTCCAAAGCTTCCGCGATGGACATTTCTATTGTCGCGCGATCCGTCGCGCGACGCAATGACACACTGGGCAATGGCCGTCAGCCCACAGCCGGATCGGGCGCGTCGACCGCTCCCCCGAAGCGACGTGCACGCCCCGCGTAGATCTCGATCGCGTGCCACAGGTCTTCGCGGGTGAAGTCGGGCCACAGCGTGTCGAGGAACACCATCTCGGCGTACGCCGACTGCCAGAGCATGAAGTTGCTGGTGCGCTGCTCTCCTGACGAGCGCACGAACAGGTCGACATCCGGCAGGTCGGGCACGTACAGGTGCTTCTGCAACGTCTTCTCGCTGATGCGATCGGGTTTGATGCGCCCCGCCGCGACATCCGCTGCGATGGCGCGCACGGCATCCACGACCTCGACGCGTCCGCCGTAGTTGACGCACATCGTGAGGGTCAGGGTCGTGTTGCGGGCCGTCAGCCGTTCGGCAACCTCGAGTTCGTCGATCACCGAACGCCACAGCCGCGGGCGACGCCCGGCCCACTTCACGCGCACCCCCCACTCGTGCAATTGGTCACGACGCCGACGGATGACGTCGCGGTTGAAGCCCATCAGAAAGCGCACCTCGTCGGGGCTGCGCGACCAGTTCTCGGTCGAGAACGCGTACGCCGACAGGTGCGTCACCCCGATCTGGATGGCGCCTGCCACGACATCCAGCAGGCTCGCCTCCCCCGCCTTGTGCCCCTCGACCCGCGAGAGGCCGCGCTGGTTCGCCCAGCGCCCGTTGCCATCCATCACGAGCGCGACGTGCTTCGGCACCGCCGTCGCACTCACCGCCGGCGGCCGAAGCCCCGTCCAATCGATGGCTAGCCCGGTCACGCAATCGTCCGATCGACGTGTTGCAGGGAGCGCAGGCCGCGCTCGAGGTGGAACTGGGTGTAGGCGGCGACGACACCGGATGCCTGGGCGCGGGTGCGTTCGTCGGCCTCCTCGGCGGTCGACCAATCACCCGCGAGCAGGGCGGCGAGGGTTCCGAGGGTCGTGGGGTCGAGTCGCGGGGCTCCCGGCGGGGCGACGGCATCGCTCACCACACCGCCGAGCTGCACGACGAAGGCGGTGTGACCCGGGCCGGCCTCGCCGGTCACCGCGCAGTCGATGAACGAGGGCGCCCACCCCGCGATCGAGAGGGCGCGCAACAGGTACGAGTCGAGGGTGAGCCCGGGCGCATGCTCGGCCTTTGCCAGCGAACGCAGCGCTCCGACGAGCAGCAGGTAGTGCTGAAGGCCGGCGTCGTGGTCGGTGAGCCGGTCGGCGGCTTCGACCATCGCGGTCGCCGCAGTGAAGCGCGGGTAGTCGTCGACGATGTCGGCCCCGTAAGCCCCGATCGACTCCGCCTGCTGCACGATGTCGAGGCTGCGGCCCTTGTACAACTGCAGGTCAGCGACCATGAACGGTTCGAGCCGCGCGCCGAACCGTGACGCCGTGCGCCGCACGCCCTTCGCCACGGCGCGGATCTTGCCGTGCTGCCGGCTGAGCATCGTCACGATGCGGTCGGCCTCGCCGAGTTTATGGGTGCGCAACACGACGGCCTCGTCGCGATACGTCATGCCCATGGGGATAAGTCTCCCGCGGTTTCACTGGGAAGATGTGGACGTGACGGGCGCGGCTAGGAGAGAGACACCATGGCAACGGTCCTCGTAACCGGCGCCACCTCAGGCCCGGGTGGGCCGCTCGTCGAGCGACTGCGCGCTGCCGGACACGACGTGCGTGCGCTCAGCCGCACCCCGGGTGAGGGCCGCGTCGTCGGCGACTTGTCGACCGGCACTGGGCTCGACGCTGCGCTCGCCGGCGCGACGGTCGTCGTGCACCTCGCGACGAACCGCAAAAAGGATCTACCCGACACCGAACGGTTGCTTGTCGCCTCCCGTGAAGCCGGAGTGGGCCACGTCATCTTCCTGTCGATCGTCGGGGTCGACGACATCCCGTACTTCTACTACCGCGACAAGGTCGCCAACGAACACGCGATCGCCGCGTCGGGCATCCCGTACACGATCCTGCGGGCCACCCAGTTTCACTCGTTCCCCGGCGAGATTCTCGGGATGCTCGGCGGGCGGCTGTTCCTGCGCGGGCTGAAGGTGCAGCCGATCGGGGTCGTCGACGTCGCGACCCGGCTCGCGGAACTCGCGACCGGCACCCCCGCCGGACGGGTCGCCGACATCGGTGGCCCCGAGATCCTCGAGACCCGCGACATCCTCTCCCGCCTGCAGCGCGCGGGCCGCGCCCAGCAGCGGGTGCTCTCGATGGGGCTGCCGGGAAAGACGTTCGCCGCGTTCAAGGCCGGCCACCACCTCGCGGGGTTGCCCGGCTACGGCACGCAGACGTTCGACGAGTGGCTCGCCTCCGGCGCCTCGAAGTAGCTCGCCCGCGAGAGGATGGATGCCGTGGCCGCCTTCGTGATCCCGTTCTGGGCTGACCTGTTGGCGGTTGGCATCGGCTCGCTTCAGGGTGCGATGTTCGCCGCCCAGTTCCGGGACCGGCGGCTCGACCTGCTCGGCGTTGCGATCATCGGCATCGCGACCGGCTTCGGCGGGGGTCTGCTGCGTGACATCCTGCTGAACGAGACGCCGAAGGCGCTGCAGAGCAACTGGTATCTGCCGGTCGCGACCGGGGCGGCACTGATCGGGATGCTGCTCGAGCGAATCTTCTCGCGGCTCGCGAACGTCATCACCGTGCTCGACGCCCTCACGATCGGGCTGTTCGGGGCAATCGGCACCACGGCCGCACTTGCCGCCGGGCTGCCCGAAGTGCCTGCCGTCTTCGTCGGCGTACTCGCAGCGGTCGGCGGCTCGATTCTGCGCGACCTGCTACTCGCACTTCCCATCGCCCTCATGCACGTCGGCTCGCTGTACGCGGTCGCGGCGCTCGTCGGCACGACGACCCTCGTCGTGCTCGTGAACCTCGGCGTCGCCGTCCCCATCG